>JAISAR010000089.1 GCA_031266615.1 Rickettsiales bacterium | reverse complement strand
GTACGCCAAATACAAGTTTTCTTGTCATTTTAACCTGCACAGATTGGGAAGTTAAACAAATAGCTTCACTACTATGATAAAAGGAATGGCGAAGGTTGTCAAGCAAATTTTGCTTTAATTCGTTTCTATAGCTATTTGAATGACACCGTAGGTTATTTAGGGAATTTTACAAAAATCCATTTTTAACTTACACTACAATTTTAAACCTACAACTTATGCGCAATAGGCTTATAATCAAATCTTTTTCGGTACTGTGTATCCTCCTGCTCGCTTTATATGTAATATTGCCGAATTTCTTTGATAATAAGCTTCTTGTTTCAAAAAAGAGAATAAACTTAGGGCTCGACCTGAAAGGTGGGTCATCTCTGCTCCTTAACGTGGATTTGGATTCTTACTTCAAAGAAAAATTGAGTATGTTAGCCGATGAAATAAAAGAAAGCCTACTAGCAAAAAACATCGAATCCCGCGTACAAGGCGATAAACAGGTGGTTGTAACTTTAAATAATATCGATGACCATAAGAAAGTTTCAACGTTAGTCCATAAGATAAACCCAAATTTAGAGCTAAATAGGAAGGATTCTTCGATTTTCATTTCATATAAGCCTCATTATAAGAATTCTCTAATCAGTGAAGTAGTTTCAGAGTCAATAAATAATGTCCAAAGGCGCTTAGATAAGCTTGGTACGAGGGAAGTAAGCGTACAAAAACAAGGGCAGAACAAGATACTAGTTCAAGTGCCTGGAGTAGAAGATACCGAGCAAATAAAATCTCTGCTTGGCAAAACTGCTAAGCTGGCTTTCCATTTGGCAAACACTAATGTGGCCAAAATGCAGGATATGGACCACGAAACTACTGTCATACTCAAGGATTCTTTAGGTAACTCTTATCCAATATTCCGCAAGACTGAAATAGGCGGTGATTCGCTGGTTAACGCGTCAGTTAGATTCGGTTCGCTTGGTAAACCCACAGTACATTTTAAATTCGACAGCATAGCGAGTAAAAGATTCGCGAAAATCACTAAGGAAAATGTAGGGAAACCCTTTGCAATTGTTCTCGACAACACAGTTCTAACTGTGCCAACAATACGCGAACCAATTCTAAATGGAGAAGGGGAGATCAGTGGTAATTTCACTGAGAAACAAGCGAGTGAGCTTGCAATACTCCTAAAATCTGGTGCACTACCAGCACCACTTAAAATAATAGAAGAGAAAAATATCGGTCCAAGTCTTGGAGAAGAGTCAATAAAAGCAGGAGAAATAGCAGCGATAATCTCTATTGTAGCTGTTGCTTTATTTATCATTGTTACTTACGGTAAGTTAGGCTTATTGGCCTCTGTTGCATTACTTTTTAACGTAATTTCTATACTATTAATTCTTACCTTACTTGAAGCAACTCTGACTTTACCTGGAATTGCCGGTATTGCGCTAACTGTTGGTATGTCGGTTGACGCAAATGTTTTGATATTCGAACGCATTCGCGAAGAAATGAAATCAGGAAAAAGAACGGTCCGTGCCATTGAAGAGGGTTTTAAAAACGCAATAAAGACAATCCTTGATTCAAATCTCACCACACTAATTGCCGCGGGAATAATGTTTGCCATTGGCAGCGGAGCGATAAGAGGCTTCTCTGTTACTTTATCAATAGGCATCCTATGCTCGATGTTCTCTGCAATCACGGTTACAAAACTGCTAATAGAGTTGTGTGTGGATCCGAAGAAGTTGGTGCTTTAAGTTTAAGCAGCCACTAAACCCTGATTTTCATCCTCATTTTTTGAAGGATCAACCGATTCAAGAGTATTACTAGGTTGTCGTCCATTGACATTAGGGTCACTTGTAGTGCAATTGTCATTCTTTTCCTGCGAAGAAAGGCGTTCTTTTACTACTTCAACTGTAGCCTTTATAAATTCTCCTGCAATACAGGCTAAAAGCGGTATACTAATTCCTATTATTATACCTATTCCAGTTGTTGACACCACACCAAGGGAAACTGTATTCACAGATGCAGCAAGGCCAACTCCAATTGCTATGCTAGAAATATGTGATAAGCTCCATGACCAAACTGGCCCTTTCTGGTCTGATTTATATAACGTAAAAGAAAGGAACCAAAAAATTAATGTAGAGGATAATGCTGCAGAGGCGATAATGGCGCTGCCTAAAACAATGGGCAAAAAAGCTGTAAAACCTAGCGCAGAACCAATAAGACCTGTAATACACCCTATTGTCCCACCTACTGCTAATGTTACTCCCGCAAAAAATGTTATTACTTCAAGTGTTTCTGTACTCATGATTCTCCTTTAAGATGTTTAATAATAAAATATTACTTTATTATTAATTATTTGTCAAGTTATTCTGCCCATCAATCTAATTCCAAAACAGCGAAATTGTTGTATAATGTCACTTTTAAGTTTTATTTCTAATGCATATGCATAAGTTTGCGATACTCTTTTCTATACTGCTTGCAATAGGTGCTTACTACTTAAACAATGAAGTGATATTTGAAGTAGCAAAGCTATTTAGTGATATATTCATCAGCTTGCTCAAATTGATCAGTTTACCTTTAGTTTTTCTGTCCATAGTGTCTACAATTTCAGGACTTAAAGACTCAATTGAAATTAAAACTTTACTTAAGAAAACACTATTCTATACGCTGCTTACAACCATTATAGCTGCGTTTGTTGCGCTATCTTTCTATTTACTTATGGATCCAGTGAGAAAAAATTTCATAAGTAACACGATAGAAAGCGTAAGTGACAGCAATTACAACTACTTTTCATACTTGAAATCACTCATTCCTTCGAATTTTGTGCAAGTCTTTCTTGAAAATAACGTTATTGGCAGCATATTGATCGCTTTTTTAATGGGTGGAGCTGTTATTTCACTCTCAAGAGAAAAACAGGATATATTACATCAAGTGTTTTCTGCGCTTTTTGATGCGTTGCTTAAAATTGCTCAAGGGCTACTGAAGTTTATTCCGCTTGCTGTGTGGTCCTTTATCACGTGTTTTTTGCACGAATTGAAAGGTGGCAGCGAATTCCATAGCCTTTTGTGGTATTTTGCTTGCATAATGTCTGCGAATTTCGTGCAAGCGTTTCTGGTTTTACCGCTACTTATGTGGTATAAAGGCATATCACCAATTCAAACGCTGAAGGGAGTTATGCCTGCGCTCACACTTGCGTTTTTTTCTAAATCATCCAGTGCAACACTGCCGACAACCATAGACTGTGTGCAAAATAAGCTAAAAGTGCCAAAGAAACTGTCATCCTTTATTTTACCAATATGTACAACAATCAATATGAACGCATGTGCTGCGTTTATTTTGATTACGGTAATGTTTGTTGCAGAGATGAATGGGCACACATTTTCCTTAAGCGAAATGTTTATATGGATTTTTTTAGCTACAGGAGCTGCAATTGGCAACGCTGGAGTGCCGATGGGATGCTATTTTATGGCAACTAGTTATCTTGTATCAATGAACGTTCCTTTGTATATTATGGGACTGATTTTGCCTATTTACACGATCATCGATATGTGTGAAACTGCAATAAATGTGTGGTCTGATGTTTGCGTAACTCAAATAATCAATAAAGAATGTAAGGGTGAAACTTAAAAAACGACGCTATACAAAGATAATCCAATAATGAAGGAATTTGAGGAAGCTGGAGCGATTTTGCACGGGCATTTTGTGCTGTCATCAGGGCTGCATAGCGATACATATATACAATGCGCTAAGATTTTTGAGAATCCAAGCAGAGCCATGAAAGTTTGCGAGCTATTGGCAAACAAGATAAGAAAAGAGCTAAGTAGCCCAATAGATTTAATACTATCTCCTGCAATTGGTGGAATAATCGTGGGTTATGAGGTTGGCAGGCAGCTTGGAATGAGGACGATGTTTTGCGAGCGCGTTAATGGCAAGTTCGAATTGCGCCGCGGATTTGAGATCAAAAAGGGTGAGAAAATATTACTGATTGAAGATGTGATAACCACGGGTAAATCCTCACTAGAAGCAGTGGAATGTGCAGAAGGGGAGGGGGGTAAAGTCGTTGCTGAAGCTGCTCTAATCAAGAGGAATAGTGAAGCAAAATTGCCTTTTCCTGTTATATCTTTGCTTGAGCTCAGCATTGAAAACTACAGCGAGGCGGAGCTTCCTGAAGAATTGAGAAAACTGCCTGTAACCAAGCCAGGGAGCAGGGAATATCTAAGTAATTGTGCAAAGTAATCCTATTTTCAATGTCATCCAAGTAGCATAGAAACAGAGCAAAAAACTACTTGACAACCTTTGCCATTCCTTTTATCATAGTACTGAAGCTATTATTTAACTTCCCAATCTGTGCAGGTTAAAATGACAAGAAAACTTGTATTTGGCGTACTATTGTTTAATTTTTCGCACTATGTGCACT
>JAISAR010000026.1 GCA_031266615.1 Rickettsiales bacterium | reverse complement strand
AGTACTTATCCACAGTTATACTAATTTATAAAAGATGTAATCTTAATTTGAATTATTTTGTTATTTTTTATCTTTTTAGTCAAATAACTTGTTGACAATAAAGACAGTATCTGGGATCTTGGTTCAGAAATAGATCTACTATTATCCTATTGTTTTTATTATTCAGTTCTAACTTGTTTGCCAGCAACTTTGTTTCAATAAAATCAAATAAAGTCAATATGAGAACGGGACCAGGGTTTCACTATCCTGTAACATGGATATACACTTGCAAAAATCTGCCCCTAAAAGTGATAGAAGAGTTTGAAAACTGGAAAAAGGTCTGTGATATAAAAGAAGACTGCGGATGGATAAAAAGTAATCTGCTCAGTAACAAGCGCCATGCGATGATAAAAGAAGATACTGATGGATATCAAAAACAGAATATGAACAATAAGATTACTATGAAAATAGACAAATACGTTATAATGGGAATAGAAAAATGCAGTGAAAAGTGGTGCTTGCTATCCTCCTCAAAACGCAAAGCGTGGGTACAAAAAGAGTATATATATGGGGTTGATTAGGTTGAAAAAGGATCTTGATTGGTAGTAGTTTCCAAACCTTCTGTGGTAGGCTCTTCAGGTAAAGCAGAGGGTGCATTATTGATTTCTTGAGACTCAGGGGAACTGTTTTCCTCTGCAGAGCTATTACCTTGCCCACAAAAACTCCTTAACATCTCTTCGGCAGATGAATTTAAAATTTGTATAATAGACTTTTCACTCTGCTCTTTTAGCGATCTGTCCATCTTAAAAATCAACTCAGAAAACTTGCTATCTTCCTTTTCAGCTTCACTTTTTATTTTATTTTCTATGCTTTCAATATTATCCTGGTCAATTTCCTCTTTTGTTATGTTGAATGAATTTGCAATGTCTTGATACTTGATCTTGCATTCGCCACTGCCAGTTATACAAAGAGCAATGGAATCGGACATTTCACTTGCAGCCCACTTGTGTATAGCGTAAGCCAAATAGTTGTCATGGTTTTTAATGTTAAATTGTTGTTCTATTAGCTCAGAAATCTTATTACTCAGAGACATAAAGCACCTCCCTTATGTTAATTATACCTTCTTATCAAAATACAGCAATTAAAGCAAATTGATACGTGATTTACTTTAATTAATTATTAAAGTAAGAGGCAGAATCTGTGGGTTCCAGATACTTTAAGCTACGATTTAGAATCTTTTGGCTATAGCCCTAACAATTCTTTTCTAATTTCTTCTTTAATTGTATCAATAATCTTTTTATCAAGTTTATTTACTAAAGAATCATCAATACCTGTGATATCACCTGGGTTTTGTATCATTTTTTTAATAGCATCATCTATTTTTTTTACTCTTTCTTCATTAATTTCATCAAGCATAGGTTTAATCTTCACATAACCAGGGGAGCCTTTACCGTAAGTTCCTTTACTTTTATCAATGCAACCACCTGTGCCAGGTCTATTGCTTCTAAAACCATTTGTACAGCTTACTGATTCAGGCTCGATTTTGCCGTTTTCTATATATGCTACTTGGTTATCTTGTGTGGGTGTTGTACCTGTTACTATTGTTGGTTCCCCTAGCTTTAAATCATTTACATGGACCTTTGTTTCCTTATAATACTGTCCGCCGTATGTCCTATGTTTACCCCCACCAGCAACAGTAATTAATAGCTGGCAATCTTGCTTGTACGAATTACACATTTCTATCCAAGTTGGCCCTCCATCCTTGTTTGATGGACTATCTTCTTGTCCACCTCCTCCTTCCGTAACTTTCACTTTAATTATAGGGTGACTAGGATCAATTTTTAGTTCAGCTTTTATATAATCTCCTGGCATTCCTGGTCTACTTTCTTTAGAGTGAGCAGTGTTTTTTATATGACCTGCTTCACCACCTCCCCACGCCTCTATTTCAACATAATCATATTGCGATAAGTCATCTGTATAGCCATCTCCAAGCTCATAAGATCCTTGATTACTTTTCTCAAGTTTTTGTTTCTTATCTTTCAATTGCTTTACTATTATTTCATGTAATCTATCTTTTAAACCTGACAAGTAAAGCCTACACAATTTATCAGCATAAAAAACCTCTGGTCTGTTTGCTTTAACCAGATGATCTTTTAATTGCGTGCACTTTTGTACTTCACCTTTTTCGTTTTTTAGTGTTTTACCATCCTTATCTTTACAATCCACTTCCTTATATCTTAAGTAAAATGGCTCACCTTTTTTGTTCAAGTATTGTGTTGAGCGACTACATGCTTTACCTGAGCAGAGACAGCCATCTTGACCTTGTTTACAGTCTTTTTCTTCACGCTTTCCATCTATTAATTTATATACTATCTTGCATTTGTTGCAATCCTGTTTTGTATCCATTTCGTCATCCCTTTCCGCAATGCAATTGCTTCTATTCGTATTTTCTTCAGGAATGGAAATATATCCCCGCTTATTGAATATTATTTTATCTAGCTCGCTCTGTGGCTTTGCCAAAACATTAGTTGTTTCATTGCAAGGGAAATAATAAAGTTGATTCGACTCCTTTGAATAAACAGTATTGTACTTAATGTACCTTGCCCCCATTAATTTTAATGATATTATCTTACTTTCTCCCCTCTTATTTTTTCTCTTAAGTACAAACTCTTCTGGTTCTGGCTTCCAACCGGAAAGACAAAGCATTTTTCTTTTGGAGTTTGCTTGATTCTTTACTCTCATGTATCTTACTTCCATTTTTGGTAGTCCCATATCATCTAATTCCAACTTAGTTGGCCCTTTTTTACTGGATTTGTCAGGATTTGTTATACTGTAATCCTCACCATTGGGAAACTGAATCCCAATATTAGGAGTAAGCCCATATTTTTCCAAAATTGCAAACTGAGGATTCTTTCTTAATATACCTTCTATAACATCAGTGATGTTACTTTCATCATTACTATTCTTAGTTGTTTTTTTTACTATTCTTGGTTTTACCACTCTAAAAGACCGTGGGTCAATTTTTTTCCTATCTTCACTAGCATCAAAACTGATGTTAAAAGTACAATAGCCATCACTATAACTTCCATTTACTTGTTTCATGCAATTTTCTCTGCTCATCTCTATTTTTATTTTTAACGTATTTTCATTTACTATCTCCACTACCTTAGGCTCTGGAGCAGGTGACACCGGAAAACAACGAGCAGGAAATTGCAATCTTCTTTGAGATTCCTCCTTTTCGGTACCGCGGTATTCAGTGCAGAGTTTATTTTTTTTTCTGTACGTTTCGAAGTAGTGTGTAGTACCATCTCTATCTAAGATAGAATGCTCCCTAACTTCACCCGGAGTAGGACTCTCCCCAGCCTTATCCTTTTTGTACTTTCTGGGAAAATCTAACTTTTCTCCGATTTCTCCGTCTTTTCCTATTAGATCACCAATTATTACCTTAACCTTAGGATCAAAGTAATCATTTTTTTCATTTGTTATAGGAACAATTCTAACTTGTGGAGGTGACATCGCAAGTTGTTCACAAAACGGAGGCGGGCCAGGTGCAAGTGGTACAGGAGCGCATTTTATTTTTTGTTTCCCTTGACCCCACGAACAAGTATCACAAGCTTTTGCCATTTCTCCAGGGTGGAAAATATTTGCTCCCTGACCCCACCTAGCAAAAGTTGCAGAAGCACCACTCAGACAAGCGCTCTTTTGGCTACAAGCACATATTTTAGGAGAATTAGCAAATTTTACTTTTTCTTCATCAGTGACACCTTCTGCCCATTCCCATTCAAGACCCTGAGCAATTTCTCCTCCAGCTCTTGTTTTATCTCCTTCCCAGTCTATAAAAACTGCTGCTGAAACTCCAGCTCCACTTCCTTGTGTTCCATATATTTTTTGACAAGACGTCCCACTATACAATTCATGACAATTATCTCCTTCATAATCACATACTCTAATTTTCGGATTAAAGTAACCATCAATTCCTTGATCTTTTACTGCTTTGACTTTAATGTATTGCAATAATTTTTCGTCAAAATTTATATTACCCCAATCAAAGCTAATAATCTTCCAAAAGCCTTTACCAGCCTTACTCAAGTTTGCTTCAGCATGAGTATTAGTCCACACAAGAGATGGGCAATCAGCATACCCCTGATACGAAAGACCAAATGTCAAGAAGAATATAAATAAAAAGTTAAGCCTTACACTTTTCATAAAACACCGGTAACCACTTACTAACTTCTTCCCCTTTTTCTTTTATTGCTTCATACATATACTTTATAGTATCTTTATTAGCTGAAAGTATGTGTATTTCTTGCATATCTTTCAAATCTAAATTTAAAGTTACTAGTCCTTTATACTGTTTTATCAAAAATAAACCTTCTTGTGTTGGTGTTTGCAGGATTATGTTCAGTTCCTCTTTCGATAGAGAAAATGCTTTCATGTATAACCTATTTGCATTGACGTTCGGCATCAAAATCCTTGTATCAACGTGTTTATCCAGATATTGAGTAAATTTGCTAGCAAATGCCAGGTTTAAGTTCTCAGTGCTTAGAATTACCACAACGTTTAATTTTGTCATCCTGTGCATCCAGTTATCAAACTCTTTCTCTGTAGGAAAAATATTACTTATTTCCCATGCTTCATCCAAAACAAGTATTGCAGGCGAGCCATCACATTTTGCTTCAAAAGAGTATAAGAAATAGTAAAGTATCACGGACATACATTCCTTTCGTTTCGTAAGGTTTGCAGTGTTGAAAGATATAGTTCTTGTCTCCCAGTCAATGTCCGATTCATCACCATCTTGAAATAAATAAGCAAACTCGCCATCATTGCACCATTTATTTATCTTGCCCCCAAGGAGTAAGAGCACTTCAGAAATTTGTGAAATAGAGCGCGATTCCCTTGGTATAGCAAATATAGAATCTACAATTTTTTTTATCTTTTCTTCCACATCCACCAAGTTTGTATCAGCCACCATTCTTTTGATCAGTTCAACTAGCATATTGCGATTGGAAGCGCTATCTTCAATGTTTAGTGGATTAAATTTCAAGCTTTTATCTTTATATTTTGGATCAATTATGTAGTATTTACCGCTCACCGCTTTAGTAAAAATTATTGACTTTCCAGTGTTGTCTAATATGACAATTCTAGGATCAAATTTTCTTGACTCTGACAACAGGAAATTAATTAGTGAAGTTCTGCCTGAATTCGGAGCACCAAGTATTGTGGTATGACCATTGTTTTTCTTTCCATGAAAATTAAAAAAGTAGGGGCTTCCTTTTTTTGAAAAAAAGACTGTTACTGCTTCTTTCCACCTTCCTCCTTTTAATGTACCTGACGTAAAATCATGTAGCATAGCAAAGCTGCAGGCATATTTTTTTAATATATTTTTCGGTTGTGTAACAAAAGTAAAATTGCCCGGAAGTTGTGCCCAAAAATGACCTTCCATATGCAGATCAGCTCTAAACATCATCAAGCCGATTAACGACATTACGGCGGACAAATCGCTGATGTTTTCAGCTAATCTCTTCCTATCGTCAGCAAAGATTGTGAAAATAATTTTCTGTTGACAAAAGTCTATAGCAGAAGTTTTTTCAAGTTCTATTATTTCTTTGATTTCTGGGTTTTGAAGTAAGGTACTATCCTCACTGACTTGCAGCATATTGATTTGTTTTTTGAATTCTTTGACTGCCTTGTTATTACTAGTGAATATTATTATTTCTGTAATAATAAACTCAGAGTCAAGTTGCAAACACCTGTCTATATTTTCTAAAGGGATTTCCCGATACTCCTTTATACAAAAAATAGAACCAAATTTCTGTTGCTCTTCAAATGTTGTTTGAAATGTGTTAAAACCAAAAGCTACCTTTAAGTTTTTAACATGTTGCGACAGGTCCCTTTCACATATTGGGTAGTCTTTGTGTGTTAACGTAA
This sequence comes from Rickettsiales bacterium, assembly GCA_031266615.1. Classification (GTDB taxonomy): domain Bacteria; phylum Pseudomonadota; class Alphaproteobacteria; order Rickettsiales; family Anaplasmataceae; genus Wolbachia. Next base: position 4,261 of record JAISAR010000026.1, on the reverse strand, counting down.
CAATATAATGGAGAAATTCCATCATTTCAGAATACATTTTACACTCACTAAACCTTAGGCCCAGCTTTTTAGCTCCGAAAGGCTCCAAATCACTTTGAATTAAATCAGTTACCCTTTGTAATTCCCGATGGTTTTCTTGTAGAGACAGCTTATGCTGATTTTTTATTCTACTAAGAAAAAATGAATTATTAGTATGCTCGCCAAAATCGCTAAATAATACTACGACGTACAACTCGTTTATATACTGCAGTTTACTACCTGTAAGTTTATTAAGCCACGTTGAATGCAGCTTATCAGAAAAGTCTCCAGTTTTATTCCATTTTAAGCTCAATTTATTGCACTTTCGGACAGTATGAATCCAAACGGTGAAATATAGGCTATTGATATTTTTTGATATGCTTTTTCTAATTTCAGTTCTAAGGTCGCTGTAGTTATCAGCAGAGGAATAATCTTCTAACTTGATTATTTTTAATAATTCTCCCTGTTTTGTTAGTATGGTTTCTTCATCATAATGACAAGCGTAAGGGACAAAATCTAAATCAATGCTTTCTAGTAATGCTAAATTATTCTTTTTTTCAAGCTTAGTGTTAATTGCTGGTATTTTTGGCTGCATACAACATCATGTGCGTTTAATAAAGGCAGTGATACTTAATTTTTATCTTTTTCGTTATCAGGTTTTACTTTTACAAAACTAAACTTCTCTTTCAAGTAGTCAGTTGCCTTTTCCGTGCTACCGAACATCATGACCAGTACACCAAACATTATCATGAAAAAGATCAGGCCCCTAAACAATATTGCAAGTATCACTGCAGCTATACATAATCCTATGATTGTCGAAGGGCTCATATTTTCTAAGGTATCCTTAACTGAAAATGAAGAAATGAAATTTTTTGCCGTTTCTTGTATATCCTTTAGTTCATTACCCACTGGAATCGCCTCGCCTGAGTATGATGTAAAAATGAAGCTTAACAGGGCTATAAAAACTAAAACTCTATTCAATTGAATACGCATCAACTAAATACCTTTTAAACACCACCTGATTATAACAACTTTCACATTAACAGGCAAGAGCTGAATTTGCTTGTTCACTATGAGTAACATATATTTAATTTTTACCGCTGTTTACTATCATCAATAAGAGGACTCAAATCGGTAGATGTTAATTCACTTGAAGGAGGGGTTAAATACCGTGTGACTGCTGCTGCTACAGCAAACACTACAGACATAACCAACAATCCTGCCCCTACCATTCCCAAAGTTACTACTCCTGCAATAAGACATCCTATTGCTGAAAGAGCACAACCTGTTGCAAGTGCAATGCGAAAATTTCTGTTATTGGGTTGTTTTGTAGGCTCTGAGTTTTCATTTTCTTGCATATTTTGCTCTCCTTTTGCAGGCTGCTCCGGTTGCACTCGACCTTTGATCCATTTAGAAGGAAGTCTCCTTCCAATTGGCCCTTTTGGTCTTGTTTTAGTTGGGTGTTCTAATTTTATTTTTTCTTCACTCTTTATTTGTGGATCATCATCTTTTTCAACAAAGCTTATTCTGCTACCTACTGGTGATTGTGGTGGGTTTTGCTCACTCGGTACGAGTGGATCTGGATTGTCACCGGGTGGGGGAGTTTCTGTAGGTTTCTCTAACTCTTCTTCATCATTTATTTCTAAATTTTCAGGGCCTTGATTTCGAATAATGTTATTAGGATGATTTTCACCAATGATCTTGCTAATAGCATCTGAAGTTATTAGTCTCATAATTGCTGCTTCTACTTCCGTTCTTTTTATCAGATCTAGCTCTTGTGATTGTATTATTTCTTTTTTCAACGCTGGGAGGAAGGTTTTGATATAATATTCTTTTTGCTCTATTAGTGATTCTCCTAGTTTAGCGAACAATGTTTCAGGAGTAACTCCTTCCTTAATCAACCTTTTGCACTTCCCGGGAGCCCCGTTTGTCCTGACTGTTTTTTCTGAATAATTTTGATCTCCTTTTTTTATCTCTTCACATATTTCATCTATTCTAGAAAGTTGGCTAGCGCTTATTTTTTCAACCGAACTTGGTTTTTTATTTTTCCCAGGGTTTACCAAAAAATTTAGCATAGCATTCCTCCATACATAACAAAATGTATAGATACCTCATCAGCGTTAATTTTACATTAAAACTGGGCGATTATGCTCTACTATGGACGATTACGGCGATTTGCTTATTGGTTGATATTTGCTTTGCTAATGATTGAGTTTTCCACTTCTACAGATTTGTTTTCGATATAATTGTTTGCCTGTTGAATTAACATATCTATCACTTCTTTTACGGGCTTTTCCTTATCAACCATGCCAACGCTTTGACCGGCCATTAAAGACCCCGTTTCAATATCTCCTTCAATTACTGCTCTTCTTAAGGCTCCAGCCCAGAACTTTTCTATTTCAAGTTGTCCGTCTTCTTTTGAGATTTGCCCCTTTTGGTACTTATCAATAACTTCTCTTTGGTGCTTCATAAAATCATCACTCGCTTTGTTAGCTATGGCTCTTACTGGAATTACAGGAAAATCAGCACTTATTTGTACAGAAGAAACCGCGTTACGTGCGGCTGATTTAATAAATACCTCCTTAAAATTTTTGTGGGCAATCGACTCATTTGTGCAGACAAATAATGTACCTATTTGACAGCCACTTGCTCCCATTTTTAGGTAATTCACTATCATTTCGCCCCTTCCTATTCCGCCTGCAACAAACACTGGTATTTGCTCACTTTTAAAGTAAGGCAATATCTCTTGCGCGAGAACAGAAGTGCTAACTGGGCCTATGTGCCCACCTGCTTCCATCCCTTCTACTATTAACGCATCTACCCCAATTTTCACTAGCCTTTTTGCAAGGCTCAATGATGGCGCAAAACACATAACTTTAATGCCCACATTCTTGATTTTTTCTATGCTGGGTTTTGTTGGTAACCCACCTGCAAGAACTATGTGGCTTACTTTTGCTTCAATACATACATCTATCAACTCACTCAAGTTTGGGTGCATAGTGATTAGATTGACGCCAAATGGCTTATTAGTTAGTTTCTGTGTCTCTGTGATTTCTTTTTTCAGTAAGTCTGGAAACATAGCACCGCATGCAATTACACCAAAACCACCAGCATTTGAGATTGCTGAAACCAAGTTTCTCTCTGAAACCCAGCTCATAGCACCACCCATTATTGCAAACTTACTACCAAGAAAATCCGTTCCTTTTTTCCAGAGATTGCTCAACATATAATCTATATAATGCGTTTAAAAATATTTTGTTTATCTATAAATATGTGCTTTAAAGCGCCAAGTATATGCAAGACTATAAAGAATATCATAAAGTATGCAAGTATTGAATGTAGCCCATTGGCAGCACTCGCTAGCTCTTTGTTTTTATTAATCAACAAAGGGATATGAAAAAAGTACTTGATCCCTCTGCCAGAGGCGGAAGACATGACATAACCAGATAACGGTACCAGTATCATTAAAGCATATAAACCAAAGTGCACTATTTTGCTTATATTGATCTCAAATCGAGAAAAACTTGCTGGAAGTGGCGGAACGTAAGTAAAGGCGCGAAAAAGTATGCGTACTATAACTAACCCAAAGATAGTGATACCACAAGCCTTATGGATAGTGTACATGCTGAATTTAATTTCATTGCTAACTGTTAGGCTTTTCATATAAAGCCCAGAGCAGAGCATACCAATGATAAAAACAGCCATCAACCAATGAATAATCCTTAAACTTAAATTATATTTTTCCATTTTGAAATTTGAAAGTAGAGCTTATGTAGAACTTATATAATAGAAAAACTATTTTTCAATCAAAATTATTAAAGCAACTTAGGTGTGACGACAATACAGCTATACAAGTTGTAATTCGAGAGCAATCCTTAGCCGTCATCCAACAGAAACAAAAAAACTACTTGACAACTTTCGTCGTTACCCTTATCATAGTACTGAAGCTATTTGTTTAACTTCCCAATCTGTACAGGTTAAAATGACAAGAGAACTTGTATTTGGCGTACTATTGTTTAATTTTTCGCACTATGTGCACTGCATGTCTTTTTAAAACTTCTGGTTTTTACCCATACAAGCTGAAACGCGCTTATAAGTCGTTTAAGACATCACCCAACGCCGGATTTTAAAATAGAGAGTGGAATAACTAGCTACCTCGGGGTTTTATTGTCTTTTTCCTCTGTCTGGTAAATTTCTTAAATATTATAGCTTAGACTAGTTGCGTTTAAAAGCAGCTAAATTG
>JAISAR010000045.1 GCA_031266615.1 Rickettsiales bacterium | reverse complement strand
GAATCTATCAGCAAGCTAGGAACAGTAAAACCTGATGAGTTCTTAGCTATAACAAATGCTCGTAATAATCAAGGGAATACATTATTGCAAGTTGCTATAGCCAATAAACATAAGAATATCGCAAGTAAATTGTTAAAAATGCTGAAAGAGCCAGATCAAAATTTACAAGACGTCAATATAGAAAGTGGAGTTAAAAGTTTGAAACTTTGAATAATGCTATTGAAATATTTATATATAACCTAAGTTAATGTTATATTATACTTAAATCAGTTACAATATTTGAGTTTCAGCAAGCCATGGAGTCAAATTAAGGGAAAATAGATTGTAGAAAAAAGTACAAGTTTTTGATACATGGGCTACTTTATACTCTGCATCACAGCTACAAGTTTACCATTTGATTCTATTAGACATATTTATTGCGTTAAAGGAGTGTATGTAAACACCTGAATTTATTACAGAAACTAAAACATTGCAAGATAGTAAAAATATTATGTTTAAACTGGTTTGACTTATATTATATACTGTGGATAATATATCATCTTATGATTATATTAATATAAGGAAAATGTTATAATCTGGAGGGCAAGTCGTTATGCTAGGTAATCAGGATGTAAACTACAGTTTAATTTCTGCGATTCGTGAAGGAAGACTAGAAAGAGCAAGGGAGTTAATCAATTCTTTTGGGCTGTCTTACTCACAAGCATGGTCAGAAGGATATGTTTTACTTTGTGATGCTGTTAAGAATAAACATACAGCAGTTGCTAAGCTACTTTTAACAAGCGGTTCTAAAGTTAACAGCAAAAATAAAAAGCCTTCTAATACTCCTCTTCATTTTGCTGTTATAAATGGCGACATAGAAATTGTTAAGATGATTCTAGACAAAGGTGCTAATATTAATGCTAAAAATCAATATGGTAGAACTCCACTTCACAATGCAATTGAAAATAAGAAAATGGAAGTTACTGAATTACTTTTAAAGCATAGAGCTGATGTTAATGCCAGAGACAATGATGGTACAAGTCTACTTCATGTTGCAGTTGAGATAGGATGTTTACAAATTGTTGAGCATCTTTTAAAAGATGGAGCTTATGTTAATTGTATGTGTACTTCAACATGGAAAAAAGGTTATGCACCACTGCACTTTGCTGTTGAAAAAGGTAGTAAAGAAGTTATCACGTTGCTTTTAAGTAGAGGTGCTAATGTTGATGTTAAAGGGGAAGATAGTATAACCCCTCTTCATATTGCTGCTAAGAAAGGATATATACATATTGCCGAAGATCTTCTAAAACATGGTGCTTGTACTCATTCTTTCACATTGAAGGAAGGATATACGCCACTGCATTTTGCTTCTGAACTAGGTAATGAAGAAGCTGTGAAATTATTCTTGAATAAAGGTGCTGATATTAATGCTAGCACAAATGGTAATTTAACGCCGCTTCATATTGCTACCAAAACAGGACGTAAAATAGTTGTAAAACTGCTCTTACAACATGGAGCTAAAGTTGATAATCAGGATAAAGATGGCAAAACCACACTACACCTCGCTGTTGAAAAAGGATATTTAACAATTGTTGAGGATGTTTTAAGGTACTGTCCTGATATTAATGATCAAAGTAACAGAAGCTCTCTTAAAATCGCAGTGCACGGCTATGGAGAAGAGTATAAAAAGATTGTTGAGGCTCTTCTAGAATATGGCCTTATTGTTAACCCAGAAGATGCAAATAATCCTAAGTTATTACATGCTGCTGTTGAAAAAGGATATTTGAAAATTATTGAAGACCTATTAAAGTATGGTGCTGATGTTAATACGTTATACAATTCAACATTTAAAGAAGGTTTTACACCTTTACATAGTGCAGCCAAAAACAAACAGGAAGAAGTAGCTAAATTGTTGATAAGCTATGAAGCTGATATAAATGCTCAAGATAAAACCGGAAAAACTCCAATATTTTATGCTATTGAGAATGCCGATTTAAAAATTACCAAGCTACTTTTAACTAATAGAGCTAATATAAAAGATAGTCCTGATCTATTGAATATTGCTGTTAAGAAGGAATGCATAGAAATCGTTGAAGCTCTTTTGCAACATGATGCTGATATTAACGCTAGTGACAAATATGGAAGAACAGCATTGCATTTTACTGCTTTAAGTGAAAGTGAAGGTTTTTTTGGATTTCTCACTAATGAAGATCCTGATATTAATATTAAGGGAGAAATTGCTAAACTGCTTCTAAGTAAAGGTGCTAGTGTAGACGCTCAAACTAAAAATGGTGTAACAACACTTCATGCTGCTATTCAAAAAGGATATGTAAAAGTTGTTGAAGCTCTTTTGAAATACAATGCAAATGTTAACTCTGGAGTAAAAAGTGACATTACACCGCTCCATCTTTCTGCTCAAAGAGGAAATGAAGAAATTAGCACGATGCTTTTGAATAAAGGAGCTAATGTAAATGCTAAGCAAAAGGATGGAATCACTGCACTGCACATTGCAACTCAAAAGGGTCATAAAGAGGTTGTAAAAGTATTGCTAGAATGCGGTGCCAAAGTTGATTCTAAAATTAAAAGTGACATTACACCACTGCACTTAGGTGCTAAAAAAGGTTATCAGGAAATTATTGAGACTATCTTGAAATTTGGTGCTAATATTGACTCTAGAGATGATTATGGCAGAACAGCACTTCACATTGCTTCTCAAGAAGGACATGTAGAAGTTGTTGTCACTCTTCTGGAGTACGGCTCTGATATTAATATTACAAGTAGAAATAATCATACACCTCTTGATCATGCTATGGCTGGAATAAGGTCGTTCCATAGTCAACTCAACAACTATAGCTCTGATGATGATGGTTATTACGATCCTGATCGTGGTGTCTGTTCGTGTGAAGTAACTGCTGAAGCTCTTAAACGCCAAATAGTTAAAATGAAAACCGCAAATTTATATGTAAGTGAAAAAAATTTACTATCAATGAGTAGCAGTGGTGAAATAAGTGGTTTTCAGGATGAATGTGAGGAAGAAATAGCAAGGATGAAGAGTGAGAAGATTAATAATCCTAACATTTCATTTTATGATATCTTGGCAAAAGGTACAAGCTCGTTAGCAATATATATGAGGAATGAAAATATAGTGCAGGTTTTAAAATCAGACGACTATAAAAAAAAATTTCCAATATATGCTAGTATGATCGAAAGTCATTTCAGAAAGGGTATGGAAAGAAAAGAGTTGCTTGAACAAGGCAATAAAATTTTCCATTTTCTCTTTAACAATTTTCCTGAGTTACCATATGACTGTACTGAAAAAATATTTAGTTACCTGAGTAACGAAGACTTAAGAATTTTGATGGATGCTTGTAAACCTCTTAGCATCAGTAATCCTAATACTAATATTAACGATGTAGTGATTACCTCAAGTATATCTCAAATACAGTACGTTTAAGTTAAGGAAGAATAGCAGAACGAGCTGCTTTCAACATTAAGTAATGGCTTTAGTAATTTAAGGATTATTTTAAAGGTTTTATGGGAATATTCAAAAAAGTATACGTGTCAAGTTAAGGGGAAATGAGCAAATTTAGTGCACTCAAAGTTGGGGAATATTAAATAAATCATTGGAGGCAAGTTTGGAAAGTAAAATACTTATCAAATGAAGATGAAGAAAATAATCGAAGAAATGGGAGGAATGCAATAACTCTACGTACTACAATTAATCTAGTTTATAGCATTACTCATGGTAATCCAAATAAGATTTTTTTCTCATAATCAAGTCATAGTAAATTGGAACAACTTTTCACATCTAACAAAAGCTCTGACTTTAGATTTAGGATTGAAATTAGTAAGTAGAATGATTATGTAATGCATATATTAGTGAAAGGAGGTACAACATGAGTAATATAGTTCATTCAAATAAAAACAATAACCGTGATAACTTTAGTGTAAGAGGACTACAAAGAGCCGTTGATAACATATTTGATAGCTTCTTTACAGGATGGGACTCAGAGCTTTCCAGAAGAGGTAGTAGTCTATTACCAGCTTGCGATTTTTATGAAACAAAAGAAAGCTATTGTCTCTCGCTAGAGCTACCAGGTATTTCCAAAGAAAGCATAGACATTAGTATATCTGGCGACAGCTTAATAGTGAAGGGTGAAAAGACGTGTAATAACGAGTCAAAAGATAAGCAGTTTTACCATCAAGAAAGATACTATGGATCTTTCTATAGGTCTATTCAGCTTCCAGTAAATGTAGAGCAAGATAAAGTGTCTGCTAATTTTTCAGATGGAGTATTGCACGTAACCATACCTAAGTCGGAGAAACATATCAAGAGAATTGATGTAAAGTAACCAGTAAGTAATAACAGGCTTCTAGTTTGAGGCTTGCTACTTTAAATTATTATAGATGGAATGTAATAAAGTTCCATTATCTTTTCTAGATCTAAATTTTTGTCTTAGCGTATTTATTATACAGATAGTGTAAAGCCTTTGTTACGCTTACATATTGTCAATAATCTATTAATAACTCTTATGGTATAATTGACTTTGAAGAAAGAGGGAGTATGAGTGAGGCAAATCCAATAGTTACATTGAAGGCTAAAATTAAAGAATTTGGTTTTAGTGAATTAAAGGCTGGTGAGAGCAATAAATCAGCAAACTCTGGTGAAACAATGTATTTCGATTTTCCAAGAATGAACTTTGTTATTAATGGAAAAATTATAGATACAGTTTTAACCTCTGCGTTAATGGAAGGAGCTCAATATCGCAAAAGCAACCTTTTTAATAGTTATGATATATACAGTACTGAAACCGCAAGAGAAAAACAAAGAGAAATAGATACAGATTATGGTAGAGCTTTTGTTGATTCAGTCCTCAAGGATCTTGAAAAGGAACTTGCACATAATGCGTTATGTGAATTATGGAAAAGTCACTGCAAAAATTCTGAAATTCCTGATTATCAGAAAACCACCTCATATGGGAAAGATTTTGAGAGATTTTACAATGCTGGAAGAGAGCATCTGCATCTATTACTAAAAGTAGGAGATGAGAATAAGAACTATCGCCCATTTGTAAAAGAAGTTTTTAAGGAAATGTTCCAATACGCAGAAGCAAGTGTTCCAAATGACTCTATTTTAGAAGAAATAATCACTAATTGTAACCAAGCGGGGTATGAATTTGCTGTAAGCATCCCTATTCTTGAAAGTTCACTCTTGGAATATGGATTAAAAGGGGAATATAGCAAGAATAAAACAATGTGTATTGATTGTGCTGATCCAATCAGTACAAAAGTAAAATCTGATATGTTAGTGTCCGTAACGAAGTTTGATAACCCAGGAGAAAAAATATGCGATCTATCGACTTCACTTGAATTTGTACTTGAGTCTCAAGATGGTAAAGATGGTGTAACCTATAAAGATGGCAAATTATTACTTACTATTCCTAAGGAACTAAAAAATTATAAAGGGGAAAGTAGAAACTTGTTTGATATTATTAAAGAATATTTTCAAAAATTCTGCGAAAAATTAGGATTTAAATTCGAGATAAAAACACAAAAAATAGAGCATGATTTGGACGATTCGCTGAAAGTAAATAGTCATCTTGAAAGCCTAAGACCACCTATTTGTAGTAATAATTATGGTCTTGGTCATTAAGTACTTTAAACCATAAGCTCAAGTTAGAGAGAATGGCACAAATGTTATTAAACAATAAAAGTTATAGCTGTATCTGGTTACTTAAGTTAGCTATAGAATGCCTTCTGTGTATATTAAAGGGTATTTATTTTGTTATTTAAGTTTCCTCCTGAATTCTATGATATTATTTTTTGCAACATTGTTATATACTTCATAAGAAAGCTTATATCTCTCACCGCCATCTTTAAAGAAGACATCATTATCTTTAATTGTTTCAACCAAAATTTCCTTTCCTTTATTTTTTTTGCACTTTCAACTTTTTTACTGCATCTTGTGTTCCGCTTTGATCTAGATCAAAATCAATGTTGGTACAAATAACAAAATCTTTCAGTTCACCATTGGTAAAGTCTTGATTGTATTTAATCTTTAAGTAGGAAATGAAATACTTTGCCAAATTAAATTCACCATCTTTATTTTTTGTGAGTAAATCGCTTATTCCAATTTTATTATTCTCCTTATTTTGCTTGTGTTTTGCTTGCAAAAAACGATATATTTTTTTTGATTTTGAATTATTACATATAAACACCAAATCATCAAATTTTTCAGCATTATTCTACTCTGTAGCCAAACGAAAAGAGTAGCTTTTATCTAGTCCACGCTTTAAAAATAACATTAACAATTTTAGCTGGTAAATGTTGCCATGAAGAGTATTATTTAATCCAGAAGCAAGGTATGTTCTTGATTCATCCTCTTCGATTTTTGTTCCTTCAGGCTCTTCTTTTTTCATGAAGGAAATTCTTGGCTTTTTAGAAGAACCAATTTCTGGCTTGTTTTCTCCAGTATTTTCCCTTTTTAGAAGTGAAGCTCTGCCTAATTCTTGAATAATACCTTCGTTATTAAGACTTTTAGCAATATCTAGTGGCATTTTACCTTTACTATTCTTGATTTGTATTGCTCCATTTTTGACAAGCAGCTTAACTACTTTAGGTTCCTGTTTGCGAACAGCCGCATGTAACGGTGTATTTAACTCATAATTAGCGTCCTGAAAATTAATGTTCGCTCCTTTCTTCAAAAGATCTTCAATGTCGTTTGATTTTTGTTTTTCTGAGGTGCTACTCTTAACAATTTTTATCAACTCCTCATTAAGATTGGCTTGACTCATAATATCATTATAGTCAGAAGAATGAGAGCTCCTATGTTTAAAAATATAGCTTACCTCTTGATTTTTAGCTAATTCATATGGCGCTTTACCCTCATTATTTTTGATATCACTTCTTGCTTGTTTATCTAGAAGTAGCGATACAAGTTTTTTGTTATTTCTGGAAACAGCAATATGCAAAGGTGTATCACCTTTATTGTTTTTAGCGTTAACATCTGCCTTCCACTCTTGCAGTAATTTTTCAACTATTTCTTTTTTATCCCTTTCAACAGCATAGTGTAAAGGTGTATTATCTTTATTATTTTTATCAATGATGTTAAGCTTTACTCCTGCTTTTAAAAGATCTTGTACTTTCTGCAGGTTGCCATTTCTTATAGCAGAAAATAGCTCTGTATTTTTCTCTCTTTCACCATCACTATCAAACCTACGATAACGTTTAAGTTCAGAAGATTTATAAGCTTGTCCTATACGTTGTACTTTCTCTAATATTTTGGAAGCTTCTGAATTATTTTTTTCTTTTTCTAAGTAATCTATTGAACGCTCCACTTTGAGCATAAATTCCACTGCCTATTTTATATAGAAACCTATATTAGATTTGATTATATGCTAATGAATAACATTAGCAATGCAAGTAGTTTTTATGCATACCTCTTTAGGTTTTACAGAATAGGCAGTTAGAGTAGAAAAACAAGTTCCAAAATAATATAAGACCTGCTGTAAAGTAAATCAGATTTTTTTTGAAAATAGACTACCGTAAAAAACAGCAGCTTTCCTTTTGCAACAGGTCTATAGAAGTTGTAATTATAACAAGTAACAAATTTAACTCTATTTTTAGAGAATCTATTTGGATTCACTATATTTCTAGGTGTCTTTCAAACTGTGTAACTAACTGCTTTACGTTTACATGTGTAATTAAGAGAGCTTTCACAAGGCTCATGATCAAACTGCTACTTTGCAGGATTTTCTAGAGATCTTTTATTTCTCATAAAGGATGACTGAGCTTGGGAAGCAACTTTTAATGGATTTTTCTTTATACCAACATCTGATTGTGCTGCTATAATGGCGCTACTTTTAGCGGGTTGCATACCTACACATTCTCTTGCTTGGTTTTGCTCAAAATTTTCCACTGTTGCTTTTACTTTACTTTTCATCTTGCGATTAACCACTATAACAGGCACCTCCACTTTTGGCACTACTTGTCTATAATCTTGATTCTCAGCTCTTAATGGTACTATCGATTTACTTTTAACTGATTTTTTAAGAACCGCTCCCACTATTTTTGGTTTTGTGCTTATTTTTTGATTGTTATAGCCTAGATTTTTAGACTGTGATGATAACGTAAGTATATCTTTTATCGCTTGTGATTCTTGTTTAACTTCTTGAACGGTAAAGGATGTTTTCTTTTGTATTTCTTATAATTCCAATAGAATTTTTGTATTTGTTCGAACATAGAAAATATTTTGCATGGAGTTTTTTCTATCTTTGGTGATTTTAGTGTTGCTATTTAATTCTAACTTTTGCATAATACTCTCAATATTTTTATATAGGGGGTACAATGCCAAAAAAAATGGAGCGTCATGCTGCAGTGCTTAGTAAGTTAAAGAGTGTTATTCAACATACAGATTCCAAGGTCATGGCTGAAAGGCGTTCAGCTATTGAAAGATGGGTAAAAACTTACATTAGGCAGGTAGAATATCTTAAAGATGATAAGCTACAATTCTTATACAACATATTTCGCGATGAAAGTTGTTGGTCAGGTACAAGATTGAACAATACAATCTTAGGACAGAGGTTTACTGAAGAAAAAATAGGCGAAATAAAGAACCCTCTTCCTAGATATGATATGGCATGTCGATACTGCGTGATAGATAAAATTCCTTTGTTCTTTCAGGAGCAGTTTGAATCTTACAAAAGTAGCTTCTCTTCTGAAGAGATAGATGATGATGGTAAGCCTGCAACTAGCAATAACAAATATGTAAAGAGTGAGTTGTTGGGTTATATGAAGAGTCAAGACCCTGTATTTAGCTTTTGGGTTGATAAAAAATCTGGAGAATTTAAGAAGCATGTCAGCGCAACAGAAGGATTTAAGAAAGCTATAGCACTTAAGTGGAGCGAAGGAGTAGAATATTTTTATAGCCTTCTAAATGAAAAAGAAAGAGAAAGGGAAATTACTGATGCAGTCACTATATTATCCTCTGTTCAATGTGACCATAATGGTGCTGTTACTTTAGACTTTTGTCTTAGTAAAATGAGCGATCAAGCAAAAAACAAGCTGTTTAAAGATTCTGAGCTATCAAAAAAAGATAAAGGAGTGTACTCTCTCTTTAGCACGTTGATACATCAAGGTTTTTTTGATACGATGCAAGCTATACTTCCGATGTTTAAAGATAAAATACTGGAGGATAAGATACTTTCACCTAGGAGTTATACTCTTCTTCTTTCCTCACTTTCGGACATGATGCTCGAAAATTCTGAGTCAACTATTCAAGCTAGGGAGGCTATAATGAACCTTATAAAGTGTGGTAATTTCAATAATCATGAGGGGCGTGAGGAAAAAGCTGCGGTATTTTTTTCTAATGGAAGGGTTCCGATTAAGCGTGCGCTTGCAGGATTGATTGTCGATTGGCAACTTGGTTGTACAAAAAAGGAAGAGGTGTTAAAGGTACTACAGTTTGCCAAAGAGTTTTGTGCAGTTGAAAGTTTTATGTATTTTAAAAAATCTGTTGTTGATAACCTAAAAATGGTTGGTAGGGATGGTATGAGAAAAAATATAGACTATGGTAAATTAGCAGAAAAGTTGTTTGCTGAATTAGATACGGTATCCGTGCCTAACGGAAGAGGTGATTTTGGTGGAGCTGGTGACCCACAGTCTACACTAGGAAGCGCTGAAGTTAGTAGTTTTTCTGGTCGCAATAAGTAGGAGTATTTTATGCATGGGTTAGTTAGAAGTTTAATAAATGGAAATTGTGGAGAATTCACGGAAAAGTTTGAATATTTCTTGGATTCATGTCCATCTTTTCTGCATTCAGTTGGCAAAGATCACTTTTTTCCTGCGTTCTTTTTTGGCATGTTTGCTACTGCACATGATTCTGGTGTTGCAAACAATGATGAAAGAATCTTCTTTCGTTTTGATAATGATCCAGGTAGTCCTGGAAGGGGAAATCTAAAGGTTGCAATTCTAACAACTGATGGAAATAACAGAAGAGTTGTAAGGTGCTATACTATTGCTGACAGAGAGAATAGCTACGGTTCTAGGTTTAGCCAGCAGGAAAGGGAGCAGCTGGAAGGTATCCTGCGAGATGAAGAGCTTGAATGGCAAGAGTATAAAACATTTATATGGGCGGATAATCAAGGTGAAGATGAAGAAGAGGAAGCAGTAAGATGTAGGATATTTCAGGCAGGACAAGGGCCGTTTACTGGAAATCATGCATCTTATTTAACTCGTAGACATAGTTTTCAAGAGATTACCAGAACACCTGGGCTGCAAAATAATTATTTACCGGATTTGATGAATCAGCTAGAAAGTGATGATGCAGATGATGTACACGACACTACTGAGGAAGTGTTTCAGCATATTATTGGTGTCTACGATAGATATAGTCAGGCATTGGACTTCTATGGTAGAGAGTCTGACTATCATGGTTTTGTGTCCGGTGTTTTGATACATTTTAGATATCGCAATGTAGCCAATATTTACCTTGAGCTGTTTGTAGGTGGTGGATATGCAGATATTACTTCTATTGTACGTGGTACACAGAGGTTAATTAATTCTGTTCCCTGTGTAACTGAACTTAAGGCAGGCAGAAGAGCAGATAGGAATGCTGGCCGTGCATTAGAGCAGGCTGGAAATTATGTTAATGGATGTCCCGTTTCATCCATATCTATTCCAACATTATCACCAAGAGCTGTCTGCGCTGGAGTGAATTTCGATTTTGGTAACCCAGGACGTTTACAGCTTGGTGTGAGGGCTTTTTTAGCAAAAGGTTCTTCTTTAATGGAAAGATTATTTGAACCTGTAGAGGATGAGGAGATTGGAGAAAATGTTAGGGATTATCTACTCCATCCAGCCTTTGGTGTACCTGCTGTACCAGGTATTAGGAATAGGGGTGGTGTTAACGCTAGAGATAGAAGAATATTTCTCTATACAAGTGGATTTGCTTTCGCAAGTATTGCATTTGCAAAAGGAACTGTGCCAATAGAAGGAAATCGTGCAATAGTAGATAAGCACTTGTTTCACTATGACGGTAATGCAAAAATGTTAGATGAGCAAGGATACAATACACAAGTAAATATTGGAGATCGTGCTTTGACTATGGTTTTGCATGTATCACGAGGTAGAGACCAGAAGGAGGAGGTGATCGTATTTCATGTTCGCCACGTATTGGCTAATCAACTTTTTCCGGACAATGGATTGGATCTATCGCGTTGGCCGAATGCTATGGTACATGAAGTGGTGTGTAATTTGACCATAAATAGAAGGACAAGAGGAGTAAATGATAACCTTGGTTTAACTGTTAATGTAGAAACATTTGACTCGCCTGCTGACTACCTGCTTGATAGAGGTAATCAGCCTTTTCAAGGTGAGCTTTTACGAATAGGTGGCGTTAGTAATGTGCATCGCGCTGCAAATGTAATGATGAATACTGGCTGGGAAAATGAAGATCCAGACAGTCATGAACGGTTTTACCAAGCAATTTCCAACGTGCTAAATCCACCCCAGCCAAATAATGCAGGACTCCAATCATTAGCATGGGTAGTGAACAGAGATAATGCTAGAGAAGCTGGGTTTCATGCTGCATTGCATGGATTATTTTACACTTGCGATAATCCTGCTAGGGTAGTTAGTGAATTTCAGGTTGGAGGAGGAGGAAAGTTAGACTTAGTATTGTCACGAGCTATAGGAAGGATGGGAGGTACTCATCCGATTGGAACAGAGCTAAAGTTTGCTGCCACTGAAGCAGACGTACAAAATAGAGAAGAAGAAGCAGATGAGCAGGTGGAGGGTTATCTGCAGAGTAGAGGATTTGATCGCATTACTGATGGAGATAAAATGGTTTTCTCGTATGCCGTATTTAATGATCAAGCGCCAGCACCAGCACAAAATGTCCCAAATACCCTTATAGCAGTTAGTAATGTTCTACGCATAAAAGATAACTTAGGAATTGACACTGTGGACGACTTTCCTTATAGATAAAAGGGATTATTGAGAGTTTAATTGTCTGTCATAAATAGCAGGTTTATAGTTAGAATTGGTTGAAAGTGTTATATTGACTACTTCATTTTGTAACCAGATCGGCTTTATTGAGTAGTGGATTACAGATGGGCAGGCAAAAAAATCCGTGTAGTAAGTTCAAAATCAATGTCGGAGAATTTTATAGAAGTGTCAAGTTGAAGTTGATGTGGAAGGAAAGAGACTATAAATTCTGCTATGTTGATTGCTTAACACTCTGAATCAAGGTTGCAAGTTTACTATCCTATCAGGCATCTTTATTAGGTTAAAAGAAAGTTTATGTAAACACCTGAACTTACTACAAAAACTCAAAAATTGCAAAATAATAAAAATATTATATTAAAATCAGCTTGACTCATATTATATATTGTACATAATATATCAAGCTAGGAGGAAAGTATGGTTATTGCTGAAGCTATCAACGGGCAAAGTAAACAAGCGAGCAAAAAGCTAGAAGAGAAATTAAGTCCTGGACAAGAGTGGTCAGAAACAGACAAACTATTGGATGAAGAGTACGAGTTAATTAAAAAATATTTATGGGTTCCATCTGAATTAAATGGAGGTAGATCTCTAGTTGATGGTCAATGTTCATTTGAGGAGCTGGTGTGTATATGGCTTGCTCATACAACAAATTTGAACGAGAATCAAAAAAAGTTAAATAAAGAATTACTAAAAACTCTTAAGGGTATAGGTTCTTATCTTCATGAGTACGATACTAAAAAACTTGAAAATTTTTTAAAAGATAACAAGGACGATCAAGATTTAAAAGTTGTTCTTAACCTTAAAAGGGGAGAGTCAGGATTAACGTTATTGCATGCTGCTTCAAGACTCAATGATGATCAGAGCGGTCCTACTTTAGTCAATTTACTTCTACAAGCAGGGGCTGATCCTAATATAGAAAGCAATGAAGGGAAAACACCTTTACATTATGCTGCTGATAGTAACTATAGGTATCTCACTATAAATCTACTCTTGGAGGGAAAAGCTGATCCTAACATACGGGACAATAAACGAAAAACCCCATTACAAACTGCTATTGATAATAATAACTGCCACATTTTAGAATGCTTCTTAACTGACAATCAGAAAAAGTTGAGTAAAGAGCTGTATGATATGCTTTTAGGTATACTCTCGCCTGAAGATTATAAAAAACCTCATGTTATAGGTGAAGTTTTTAATCGTCAGGCTATTGAAAATTTAGGCAAGTTTCTGGATAAACATAAGAATAGTCGGGATCTCAAAATGATTTTCATTGTTCAGGATAGAGTAGGTATGTCAAAAGTACTTAGTTATGCTAGAGCTACTTGCAAAGAAGCAGTGGATTTACTTCTAAAGGCAGGAGCAACTGATCCTAAAAAAGATGCAAATATGTGCAATAAGAAGAAAAAGTGTTTGCTTCCACCTAGGACTTTATGGAGTATCCCAAACCAACAGATAGTGCTAGGTGGATTTTTAAATGACATATCTCAAGTTGAAAGTATGGATCAACTGGAAAAAGTTGTAGATAGAACTATAGATTTCGGAGTAATGTTAAATTTCGCTAAAAAATCTTCTCAAGGTGAAAAGTACAACTTTACAGATTATGTAATAAAAGAAATTAGTAGATTAGAAAAGAATCCTAAAGTTGCAAGCGATATAGTATGTAAGTTGGTATCGTGGGGAGCAGCGTGCTATACTAAAAACAGTATAGGTGTAATTGGCGAACTGGAATTAGAATTTAAAGATCACAAAGCTAATATGATAAAAGCTCATGAAAAGTATGTTAATTGTACTCAGAAATTCCTGAAAATCGCAAAAAATGCGACCAACGGCAAGTTAAATCGTGCAAAAATGGATAACGCTACTTTTTACTTAGAATATTCAGAGGACAGTACAATAGATGTTGCACAAATTACAGATGGAACAAGGGATTTAGGGCTAACCCATGGAGATGTAAAGTGTGGAAGAAATATAGTAAAGATCGGTAATAGTGAAGTAGAGATTATCACAAAAGATGGTGTAAGGAATTACACAGATCTTACAGAAGGTAGTGATATAGTATTAACTTTCTATACCATTCAGGGGGAACTAGAGGTTAGGTTATATCCTGATACACAAAATAAAGACCTAATAAGAGTAGAGGTGAACGATCAAGATTTACTGGAGGAATTAAAAAATTGTAACGAAAAAATAGGTAAGAATTGCTTACTAGGGGGGTTACCAGTTGATCAAGCCATAGAACGAGGTTTCTTTACTAGATCAGGAAAACTTTGTCAATATTCCGAAACAGTTAGTTCAGCTGCTCAAACTGTAAATGAAAAGCAACAACTATTACAGGATTTACGCTATATTGAGTCTAATATTGTAAAAAAGGAGAAGAATTTTGACATAAAAACTCACCTGGTAGAAATCTTTAAAACTTTATCTAGGTTCTGTGAAGAAAAAGGGGATATTTCTAAAACAGACTTAGCTAAAGCAGCAGAAAAGGAAAGTAAAAAATTGGGGTTAGAAGGTAAATATAACTGGAGTAAGATTTTTGGTTTAGAGAAAGGAGTTATTGAAAAAGCAGAAAAACAAGGTGATAAAGAACAAAAATCAAACATACCTGATAATTTCTATTTAGGACAAGCAATTGAAGATGGAAACTGTTTTTTTGATTCGTTTAGACAAGAACTAGAACAACAATTAGGAATAAAAGCTACTGTTGAGCAATTGCGACAATATTGTAAAGAGTTTGCACGAAATAACCCACCAGAATGGTTCATAAATGCTATTACTAACAGTCATGATAATAATGGCGTGGTGCGTAGGGAAACTCCAGATTTTTATGCAAAAAATATTCTAAATAACAATAGATGGGGTGATCCTGAGGTTGAAGGTAGAATACTTTGCGGAAAGTATGGTGTAAAATTGCATGTTGTAGAGAGTAATCCATTACATGCTACTGATGAACAACAAGATCCATCCTTGCATCAACTAATAGATAGTTTAGGATCAAGAAGTACAGGTGAGTATAATAGGATAGATTATGATGACAATAATGTCTTACATATAGTAAATAAGGGACATGATCATTTTGAACCACTGTTTAATAGTAATAAAATCTTGGCAAAATGCTATTCAAGCTCACCAAGGTGTAGTATGGACGAGTTAAAGATAGAATCTCACCAACATAAGTCACTACTTGTAAGTGGATCATAGCTCCGTATATGACTTGTTACACAGCAATGATGGAGGAAGTTTATTTAGATGGTTAAAAAAGAATTTACTTAGCACTTATGAATTTTCAAGTACGCTTTCAGGTTCAAAGGAAGCTGTAGATTAGTCCACATGTACTACTTTCTCGAGTTGTATGCTGGGATTTAGAGTATTGTACGTTGCATTTTTCGATTTCTATAGAATTTTTCCCCAGATCTATTATTAAAATGTGCAGCTAAAATTCGATACATTTTCTGCCATTGTCGTATCTAGCATGCTAAAATCTTCGTCATTTATATTGATATTTTCGCATAATTGAGTGTCAGCTTTTATAACATTGATTTGCTTTTTTACATCAATCTTGACTTCCTCAACATCTTTTGGCATGGCCCTTCGTATCAGCTCCTTCTGGCACGTACTCTTTCTGTTACTTTTGTAAATTAAGACGCCATTCCTTACAATTTTTCCATCTGCTCACTCCACAACACCGGTATTTCCCTCAAATCAGCTAACCTCAAGCCACTTGGGTGTCTCCCATTTACTATATCTTCTTTAATCTTTGGTGCTAAATAATTTCACCTTTTCTTTCCCTATTAAGAACTTCACAAACTCAAGATTTTCATGGTTATAACTGACAGCATGGTGCACAGCCATCTTCTCGACGTACATAATTAACATTAGCCCCTTTATCAAGTTGAGCTTCTACTCCA
>JAISAR010000042.1 GCA_031266615.1 Rickettsiales bacterium | reverse complement strand
GCTGTCTTAAACGACTTATAAGCGCGTTTCAGCTTGTATGGGTAAAAACCCGAAATTTTAAAAAGACATGCAGTGCACATAGTGCGAAAAATTAAACAATAGTACGCCAAATACAAGTTCTCTTGTCATTTTAACCTGCACAGATTGGGAAGTTAAATAATAGCTTCAGTACTATGATAAGGGTAACGGCAAAGGTTGTCAAGTAGTTTTTTTCGTTTCTGTTGGATGACACCGTTTACTATGTAACATTGTGTCGTGTTACAACGCTTGTGCAAAATATTTCAGTGCATTTTCAAATATAAGCATTCCATCGCCATATTTTGGCATAGCGGCACCTAAGCGCTTGCATTTCTCTTTTTCAAGCGGCCAGTTGTCCTGCTGAGTGAAAAATATTCCTCTCTCTGGATGAGGCATTAAAGCCAATACTCTACCACTTTTATCTGATAAGGCTGCCAGATCGTACGTGGATCCGTTTGGATTGCAAGGAAACTGCAAGTTGGCGTAGTTACCCTCTCCATCAACATAACGCAGCGCAACGGAATTGTTTTCAATCAATTGATCCAAAACACTCTGATCCATAAAAAACTTGCCCTCTCCATGAGCAATAGGAAGATACAGCTCATTTAGGCCCCGTAGCCAAACAGAATTACTTTGTGAACTAACTTTCACTCTAATCCAACGACATTGATAATTACCCACATCATTGCGTATTAAAGCCAGGTTAGAGAATTCTGGAATTAGCTTTACTAATACCTGACAACCATTACATATTCCTATAACAAGCTTATCCTGAGATAAAAAATCTTGAAGCTCGTCTAACAAGTTGTTTCTAATGCGCAAAGCAAACGCATTACCAGCACCAGTGTCATCACCGTAGGAAAAACCCCCTGGAATTGCTAGTATATTACTTGATTTTAGTTCACCTGGATTATCTATGATCTCATTAATGTGAACGATCTTCACTTCCACATTGTTGATACCAAGTTTTCTACTACATTCTATAAACGCAAATGCAGTTTCCTTCTCACAGTTCAAGCCATAACCAGATAAAACAATAATTTTCATGAATTAAAAATTAAAAAACTCGAATTTTCTTTTTACAAAATTTGCTACTAAATTCAGAGCAAACAACATTACCAACAAAGCTATAATTGCAATAGCAGCAAGCTCAACAAATGCAATCTCAGGACTACTTGACCATATGTATATTTGTACAGGCAAAACAGTTGCCGGGTCGAAAAAGGACGCTGGCGTGTCAGCTATAAATGCTACCATACCTATCATAAGTAAAGGAGAGGACTCACCTAAAACTCTTGCAACTGCAAGCACAGCGCCATGTATTATTCTCGGTAATGCAATCGGTAGAGAGTGATCCAATATTACCTTGATGTGAGGCGCTCCAAGAGCAAAAGCTGCATCTTTTATTGTAATAGGAACGTTCGCAAAGGCATTTTTTGTTGCAATTATAATATTAGGTAACATCATAAATGAAAGAGTCATTCCACCAACAAGTGGCGAAGAACGAGGTAAACCAAATATACCAAGGTAGAGAGTTAAACCTACTACACCAAATATTATCGAAGGCACTGCAGCAAGATTATTTATACTAACCTCTACAATGCTAGTTATCATACTATTTTTGGGCATAAATTCGTAAAGATAGATGCCTGACATAATTCCTATTGGTAATGCCAAAGCTAAACATATCATAATCGTCATTAATGAACCGATGAATGCTCCTAAAATCCCTGCATTTTCAGGTTCACGAGAATCAGATTTAAGAAATAAAGACTTATTAAAGAACCTTTTCACCCTCCCCTTTTCTTTTAGCCAACTAAGCAGTTCAGCATAATGGCTATTGAAATATTTATCCTTGTTTATTGAATTGATTATACTCGATGCAGTAAACCAGACTTCATATTCACCACTGTGCTTCACTTTCCTACGAAAAAAATTTTCTAGCTCCTTATAAGAATTACGACTTAAAATCTCGTCATTACTCCTGAAATCGGTCCCTCTAAACACTTTACGTAGAGAATCATTAAGTAAGTCAATGGACTTATATCGTAAATCACTAGGATTATCTGCCAAAGCAAAATCAGCAGTTATCTCAACTGGTAACAAAATCTTCGTTATTGTTAAGGCGCTATAAGAGTTAATTAATATGCTCAGCAATATGCATATAGGACAACCAAGCGAAATAACTAACGTTACGAGAGAACAGAAATACAATGTTCTATTTCTTTTGTTTTTTCTTCTTATGCGAGCATGTACGCGCCTGGACTGAAGCAGTTTAAGGAATTTTGTCTTTATGCTCATCTATTTCCAGTCTCTTCCTATTGCCTCAGCGCATCAAGAACGAAGCAACACCGTTTTTCATCAAAGCTGCTTAGACTTACCGCTTTTGTAAGTAGTACGCTCTTTTATTCTTGCAGCTTTTCCAAATAGCTTACATAAGTAGTATAATTTCGCTCTACGAACTTTCCCCCTTCTTGTCACTTGCACTGAAACTAACGCAGGAGAATAAACAAAAAATTGTGATACTATACTCTCTCCATGACTCACTTTTCTAACCGCAAAAGAAGAATGTAATCCACGATTTCTTTTTGATATACATACACCTTCAAATATCTGCATACGTTCGCTTGCACCGTCAACCACTTTAAAAGTGACCTTCAAATCATCACCAGGACGAAATTCTGGCATTTCCTTAGCTAACACTTGCATTTGCTGCTTATTGAACTTTTCAAGTAAATTTGTCATTTATATCTCCATCTAATAATTCAGGTCTACGCCTTTTTGTTATAACTTGAGACTGTTTCCGCCTCCAATCACTTATTTTTTTGTGATTACCAGATAACAGAACCTCAGGCACTTCATGTTCTCTCCACTGCTTAGGTTTAGTATATTGAGGGTACTCAAGCATACCACCACCATAACTAAAACTTTCTTCAGCAATACTATCAGAATTACTTACTACACCAGGAAGAAGCCTAACACATGCATCAAGAACTACCATCGCTGCTGGCTCACCTCCTGAAAGTACATAATCTCCAATACTTAACTCATAAGGAGTATACTCATCAACCACTCTTTGGTCAATACCCTCAAATCGACCACATAATATTGTTATATGAGGGAATTCTATCAACTCTTTTGCAACGCTTTGACTAAATTTTGTGCCAGATGGAGTCATATAAATAAATTTAGTATCCCTATGAGCAGAAAGCACACTATCAATTGCATCACCAGTAACATCAGGGCGCATAACCATTCCTGCTCCGCCTCCATATGGAACATCGTCTACCGTTGAGTGCTTATCCTTAGCAAAGGAACGAATATTTACCACTTCAAGATCCCATATTTTCTTTTCTAATGCTTTTCCAGCAAGGGAATAGTTCAAAAATCCAGGAAACATCTCTGGGAATATAGTTAATATTGTAACATTGAACATCTTTGCAAATTTATAGTAAACTTAGGTAGTAAATTGATGTAATATCTATAATATATAGTTAAATTAAATATGCTGCCAGGCAAAATAATATACGAAGGTAAAGCGAAATCTATTATTAAAGCTAAAGATCCGTTAACTGTTATACAGCACTTTAAAGATGACGTTACAGCCTTTAATAAAGAAAAATATGAGGTTATTGAGGGTAAGGGAATAATTAACAACTTCATTAGTGCTTTTATCATGGAAAAACTTGAGAAAGCAGAAATTGGCACACACTTTATAAAAACTCTGAATGAAAGAGAGCAGCTAGTCAAAAAACTAAAAATTATACCTCTTGAAATAGTAGTGAGAAATATCGCAGCCGGTAGTTTTTGCAAACGTTTTAATATAAAAGAAGGCGAGAAGCTTACATCTCCTATAATCGAATTTTTTTATAAAGATGACAATCTGGCTGATCCAATGGTAAATGAAAACCACGTGCTATATTTTGGCTGGCTATCCCGTGAAGAAATGGAAGAGGTTAAAACTACAACCTTAAAAATCAATACAGTTCTAACTGACTTATTTTTAAATGCAGGAATAGATTTAGTCGACCTCAAACTAGAATTTGGCAGATTAATGAGCGACAGAACAAAGATCATCCTAGCTGACGAGATCAGCCCTGACAATTGCAGGTTATGGGATAATAGTACTCACAAAAAACTAGATAAAGATGTCTTCCGTTTAAGTTTAGGAAACCTAAAGGAAGCATACTTAGAAGTTGCAGAAAGATTGTCAGTAAAGTTAGTTTAACTAAGGCGCTACTTCATCAAGCGGTGGTTTATATTTCTCATGAAGCTTTCCAATAATTTCAATTTTTTCTCCACGTTTTTGGAAATGATTTTTTACACTTTGCATATTCTCAGGATCTACGATCAATACCATACCAATACCACAATTAAATGTTCTTAACATTTCCCTCTTCTCTACTTTACCCTCTTTTATCAGCCACAAAAATATATCTGGCCATTCCCAAGAACCAATGTCTATGTCGGCAAACAAATCTTCTGGAAGAATCCGCGGAACATTATCTACCAAACCACCGCCTGTGATGTGTGCAATACCCTTTACCTGCGACATGATAGGCAATAAAGAATCAACGTATATTTTTGTTGGTTCAAGTAGTATTTCACTCCAGGTTTTATTATTCCACGGAGATAAATCATTATAATTTATGCCTAAATCTTTAAAAACATGGCGTATCAAAGAAAACCCATTTGAGTGAATTCCACTCGACTCTAAGCCAACTATACAGTCGCCTTCCTTCATAGTGTTACATTTTGGAAGGATCTTACTTTTATCGACCACTCCAACCACAAATCCTGCAAGGTCATAGTGATTATTACTATACATTCCAGGCATTTCTGCAGTTTCTCCACCAACTAATGCCATATTGGCCTGTTTACATCCTTCTGCAATACCCTGAACTACAGACAATAGAACATCTTTACTTAAAGTACCTGTTGCGAAATAATCGAGGAAAAATAAAGGTGTTGCTCCTTGCGCAAGCAAGTCATTCACACACATTGCAACTAAATCTATGCCTATAGTATCATGTTTGTTTACTTCTTGAGCTATCAACAGCTTTGTACCCACCCCATCAGTTGAAGAAACGAGTACTGGATGGTCATATTTTTTACTCAGCGCAGCGAAATCAAACAGCGCGGAAAATGAACCTTCTTCGCTAATAACCTCTTCCTTTTTTTTAGTTTTCCCAACTATAAGGTTGACCTCTTTTATTAGCTTATTATACAGCTTAAGGTCTACTCCTGATTTAGCATAAGTACTCATAATCTTTACATAAATTCTACGATTATTAATACTATATTAATAACCTGGCACAAAAAGTACAACGAAACTTTCTCTCAATTGACTATCATATGTCTACCAATATAGGGTAACCTAAATCATTTACAATTGTCTAATGAGCAAAAACGTGTTGTTGATAACAGAGCTACTATCAGGACGACTACTTCATGACTTTGCTAACTCTGTGAATGGGATAATGTTCGCCTTAGAAGAGCTTGAAGCAGGTGACAAGAACGACGCCGGCGCGTGGAAGGAAGCATTGTCATTGCTTAGGGAAAGTTCTGATGATTTAATGCACAAACACAAAGTTATGAAACAGGCATACTCTTCTTCAGCAGACAACCGCAGCTTTGACCGGACCAAACTGAATATAGAGAACTACCTACTAAAAAAAAAATAAAACTTACGTGGAAAACAGATGCATATTTTGTGAAATGCAAAGCAAGTTTAATTGAAAAGATAAACAAAATAATTTCCAGTATGGCAATAACCATAGCCAGCGCAGTAGCAGAAGTTGAACGGGTGTCCGTTTTATTAAGCCAGGAGAAAGACAAAACTCTATTGACTATGCAAGTTTCGAGTGAACACAAGCCCTTAAGCAAATCATTAGTGGAGAAATTAAGCAAGAAAAGAGATGACAACCTAAATACAAAAGATATTAGCATCTATATGACCTACTTACTACTGGAGCACTATAATGCTAAAATATACTGTACTTGTGAAAACAATTTGTTGGAAATAGGCTTAACTTTGACTTAAAGTGATTCCACACTTTGTAAAAGCACCTACAAGCGTTAACGCAAAAATCGAAACTTTCCACAGCACCTCAGATCTAGGCTAAGCGCACTTACCTAAAGTACGTATCAGTGCTATGCATGTGAATATTATAGACCTCTTTACCTAAAGGCAAAACACTTCCTCACGAGGAATATCAATAGATCTCTTTCATAACCAGTTTATGGTAGGGAATTCTTAGGAAAAACGCAACCACAGAATACTTGAGGTATTTGAGGAGCGCAAGCAAGTTTCGACGTAAAATCAGAAAGCAGGTTACGCAAGAGATCTAATCTAGTTTCTGTAATCACTCAAGTCTAATATTACCTTATCAATGTACCTCTCACTCGCATTCTTAACAACGAATTTCACACCGTTTTTGTACTTAACAACTTCACCTACAGAAGGTACCTTGCCAGCAACAGAAAGAATTAACCCACCAAGTGTGGCATAATCCTCCTCAGGGCTGCGCAATTCTATTTTTAGATTTTCCTCTATATCCTTTATCAGAGTCCTAGCTGATATCTCAAACTTACTCTGAGATAACTTTACAATTGCATACTCAGAAGGTTCACTTCCACTGTTAATATTTGATACCAATTCTTCCATAAGATCAGTTACTGAAATTAAGCCATCAGTTCCACCATATTCATCCAACACAACAGCCAAATACGATCTGGAAGATCTCATCTCGACGAAAAGGCTGGTGGTCTTCATCGAGGGCGGTACAAATATTACGTTTTGTGCAAGTTCCCTTAGGCTAAAACCTTCGTCTTTGTTTAGAACAACATCTTTTACGTAGAAAAAACCTATCACATTATCAAAATCATTTTTATAAATTAACACCTTAGTGTGACGAATATTTTTTATTTTCTTCATTACCTCGTGTTTACTCGATTCAATGTCCACTGCACATATTTCTGTACGTGGAGTCATCACATCAGTTATATTGCAGTCATGGAATTTTATTAGACCGTTGAATATATTAAGATCCGGTAAATCCTTCATTAATGCTTCAGTTGCACACTCTCTCAGCATACGAGCCCTTTTGAAAAGAAACAAAAAAATTCTGTACGCTACTCGTTTTATAAAAGTTCCTTTTTTACTCAACTTGCTTCCTACTAATGGTAAAAATATTTTTGGATCAGGTTTACCAAGAAAACTGTTGTTAAATGTTTAATAAGCATGTGAATAATGTCAAATTAATTTGTGGATTATCTGTTGATACCGGATACTAACAATTGATCAACAACTTTTTCACTAGTGTACACATAACTATATAACAGCGTACAATGGGAAAATCCTTTCCATAAGGGAAGATTACTAACAATCTGAACACTCCACTTATACACATAAGTTACTACAGAAAATCAATAACATATAAAAGTTACCAACATACTTATCCACAAGTCGGGTAATAAGAATCTTCATAGAATTTTAAGTTAATAACAGACTATTGATAAAACTATTACTACTATTATACTTTGCTATATGAAAGAAGATAAATTAATTAGACTAGAAAATAGCAAAACAGTAGTAGCAAGAACCATAAGCGAGGGCAGGCAGGGTAAAGAGACACCAATCTGGCTAATGCGCCAGGCGGGCAGGTCTCTCCCTGAGTACCGCGAAGCGGTAAAAAACGTGAGTGATTTTATAGAGATGTGTTACAGCACAGATTTAGTAGTGGAGCTGACACTACAACCAGTTACAAGGTTTAACATGGATGCAGCGATAATCTTCTCCGACATTTTAATAGTGGCTGATGCTCTGGGTTGTGATGTGAACTTCATACGCGGTGTAGGTCCGGTGATAAAGCCCGTGGAAGATTTTAAGGAGCTGGGAAGTCCACAAGAAATTGAAGCCAAGACCCTGCCAATTCTAAACGCTATAAAGGGGGTAAGGGGTCGTTTGCCGGAGGAAAAGTCTCTCATAGGGTTTGCTGGAGGACCGTGGACAGTTGCTTCGTACATCATAGAAGGTGGAAGCAGCAAAACTTTTTCTAAGGTGCTGAATTTCTGTTCTTTGAGTTTGGAAAAAATAATCGAGCGGATAACGGAGGCAACAATTATCTATCTGATTAAGCAAATAGAGTTTGGAGCAGACGTTGTCCAATTGTTTGACAGTAATGCCGGAGCGTTATCAAAAGAGCTATTTAAGAAATATGTTATTGAGCCGACAGAGAAAATTACCTTAGCGATAAAGGATAGGTTCCCAGATTTTCCAATAATAGGTTTTCCAAGATCTGCCGGAAGTTTCTATAAGGATTACTGTGACCAAACGGGTGTATCCGCAGTGAGTATAGATTATGACATTCCGATAGAATGGGCAAAAGAAAACCTAAAAGTCCCTCTGCAAGGGAACCTCAATCCTAGTCTTTTGGCATATGACAAAGCTAAAGCAATTGAAGAAGCGAAGCGTATAATAGATTGCTTTAGGGATTTACCTTTCATATTTAATCTCGGACATGGAGTGCTTCCTGACACTCCAGTTGAAAATATTGCTGCATTAGTAGACTTAGTGAAGAGCTACTAATGTGATAGATTTCTCGTACCTAAGCAGAAAAAGGCAATTATTTTTGGCGTTTTTTATGTGCTCTTAAATTGTTTTAGCTATAGATATTAAGAAATTTACTAAGTAGAAAAAAAGGCAAAAGAAGCCCCGTTGGTGGCTAGTTATTTACTTTTGTGTCGAAATGTTGGCGTTTCTTTATCCTAAACGCTTAATAAGTGCGACTTAGCTGCTTTTTAATGCAACTTAACCTTAGCCATAAACGTTTAAGAAATTCACTAAG
>JAISAR010000041.1 GCA_031266615.1 Rickettsiales bacterium | reverse complement strand
GTTTATGGCTAAGGTTAGTTGCATTAAAAAGCAGCTAAGTCGCACTTATTAAGCGTTTAGGATAAAGAAACGCCAACATTTCGACACAAAAGTAAATAACTAGCCGCCACGGGGCTTCTTTGCCTTTTTTTCTGCTCAGTTTAGGTTATGCAAGAAATCTAATGCTCGTACAGCCAAATAGGTTTGGAAGTTTTTATAGAACTAAAACTAAAGAAAACTTGCATATAAATTTATCAAGGTGTAAAATTAAAATTGTTTTAAAATGAATAGGTAAATTATGAATCTTGTGACAAAATCTGCTATTGATTTTACTGCTCCGGCTGTTCTCTCTGACGGAAAAATAGTTGACAGCTTCTGTCTAAGCGAACATGTAAAAGATAAGTATGCGGTCCTTTTTTTCTATCCACTTGATTTTACCTTTGTATGCCCAACTGAGCTGATATCGTTTAGTAACAAAATAGAAGATTTTTCAAAACGTGGTGTTGAAGTTATAGGAGTAAGTGTAGATTCAAAGTTCTCACATTATAGGTGGCGAGAAACTCCAGTTAACGGTGGTGGTATTGGAGAGATTAGCTACACTTTAGTGTCTGATATCAAAAAGTCTATATCAGGAGACTATGGAGTATTATATGATGACTCAATTGCACTAAGAGCAACTTTTATTATTGATGATAGGTTTGTTGTACGTCATCAATCAATAAATGATTTACCTTTAGGACGTAACATCGATGAGTTTATTAGAATCGTTGATGCAATTAAACATAACAAAGAACATGGTGAAGTATGTCCAGCAGGATGGAAGAAAGGCAAACCAGCAATGCAAGCAAGTGATGAAGGAGTAGCTGACTACCTAAATTCATACAGTGAACAATTATAGATGGGGCAACTTAGTACAAAAGTTCTTATTATCGGGTCTGGGGCAGCGGGTTATGCTGCTGCTATATATGCAGCACGCGCAAACTTAGAGCCAATTGTAGTAACCGGAATGCAACCTGGTGGTCAGCTTATGATTACCACGGATGTTGAAAATTATCCCGGGTTTATTTCAATACAAGGTCCAGAATTAATGGAGCAAAAGAGGTCGCATGCAGAGAAGGTTGGAGCAAAAATAATAGATGATGAAATAAAGAGCATTGAACAACTTGAGGATTCTAATGAATATAGGTTTAAGTCTTCTGGTGACATTAATGACTACTACTCAGATGCAATGATCATTGCATCTGGTGCGCAAGCGAAATGGCTTGGCCTGGAGAGTGAAAAAAAATTTCAAGGTTACGGGGTTTCAGCGTGTGCAACTTGCGATGGTGCATTTTTTAGGAATAAAGTTGTAGCTGTTGTTGGTGGTGGAAACACCGCCGTTGAGGAGGCGATATTTTTAACTCGATTTGCCAAGGAAGTTATACTAATACACAGGCGTGATAAATTGAGAGCAGAGAAGATAATGCAAGATAGGCTCTTTAAAAATGATAAGATAAAAGTAGTGTGGAACCATACCGTGGAGCAAATTCTTGGAGAAGAAAATCCAAAGAAAGTTACTGGTATTACAATTAAATCAACGGAAACTAAAAAAGTTCAAGAACTGGAAGTGGATGGAGTATTCATTGCAATTGGACATGCACCAAATACAGGTATTTTTAAGGGCTTTGTTGAAATGGATGAGCAGGGTTATATAATTACAAAACCTGGAACAACTTTAACTGGTAGGGCAGGGGTGTTTGCTGCAGGTGATGTTCAGGATAAAATATATCGCCAAGCGGTAGTTGCCGCAGGGACTGGATGCATGGCTGCACTTGATGCAGAGAAGTTTTTAGATTGCATAAGTGAGATAAAGAGTTAAAAAATAGGGAATGTACAAAATGGCCCTTTTTGAGAGGGAAGAGAGATTCATTGCTATTTTCTTTTTTTACTGTATAGTGATAGTGAGTTACTGGTTAGGTTTAATATGTTTTTTGAATGGGGTTATGATGGTGAGAGAACTCCAGAACCACTTAGCGCACCAACAAAAAAGCTATTTCAGGCTATTGATGATGAAAACCTAGAAGATTTTAAGCGAGCTCTGGCAGAAGGTGCAGATGTTAATGCGTTTGATGAAGAAGGAATGACACCTTTAATGTCTACTGCTAATGCTTACATAACTAGTAATGATCAACCAACATTAGAAAAAGTGGCTAAATTGCTTATACAAAACAGCAATATCGATATTAACTCTCAAAGTAAGCAACCTGTTTGTGAAGAGAGGCAGAAGAGAGATAGCCAGGGTCGTAAAGTTTTTCAATACCTTGGAAGGGAAATAGTGTGCCAATCTGGTAATCGGTACATGTATTGTGATGATAAAAGCCTAGTGAGAGACGATGAAGGTCTTACTATACTCTTTACTACCAATCCTTCGGACCTTTCTTTTACACTAGGTTTTAGTAAGCTTTTGACAGAAGTATATGACGGTGGGAGGTAAGAACATTCTCAACACAAAAAAATACAGCCTTACATATTGCTTGTCAAGTTGGGGCTAAAGATATGGTAAAGATGTTGCTCACACACCCGGATGTAGAAACTGATGTTAGAAATTATGAATATAAAAGTCCTGTGAATTGTATTGCAAGAGGATTTGAGAACACAATAAAATTAGAATTTGAAAAAGCGCAAAAAGGAAAACAGTTATTAACTGTCCTTTCTAGAAATATTTACTTAGCAAAAACTCTATTGAATCAAGATCTTAATCCTAACTGCTGGGAAAGAAACAAAAATGGAGAAATCAAAACACCACTTAGCCTAATTATCAAATCATGTTTACGAACAATAACAAGAGATAAAGAAGAAGTACTGACTAAACTTTTAAAACATAAAGAGCTAGATTTTAGTCAAATAAAGCAAATACAAGCTATAGAGAAAAATCTAAGATTGGGGCAAATAATTGCACAAGCGATTACAGAGCGATTAACTGATGTTATTAACAGAAAAGATTTAGATGATGTGAAAAAATTGGTGGAGGATAATTGCTTTATGAATTATGCAGTTGTTGCTGCTGCGTTGAGAGATGTTGGTAATCCAATTGAATCTATTGCGAATTATTTAAATGAAAAATTTCCTGCAAGTGTGAAACGGCCTTTAGCAGGCATAAATGATATACCAGTAGATTTTGAGGAGTTTGTACAAGAGCTTGTAAACGAACTTGAAAAGGTAAAAGTTCAACTTGCAGAGAAGGAAAAGGAATTGAACGGTGCAAGGCAGGAGTTGAACAAACGAAACGATGAAATTGGAAAACAGCAAAACAGAATTTTAGAACTAGAGAGAGAACTTCATCATGCAAAAATTCGACTTGCAAAGGGCGGTATAAAGAAATCAGCAGAAGATAATTGCTTTATGAGTTGTATAATTGTTACTACTGCGTCGGGGAATGTTAATAAAAAATTTCCTGCAAGTGCGGAACTGCCTTTAGCAAGTACGGATAGTGCACCGGTAGGTTTTGAGCAAGGTGTAGCAAAACTTGCAGATAAACTTGAAAATGTACAAGCTCAACTTGCAGAGAAGGAAAAGGAATTGGGCGATATAAAGCAGGAGTTGAACAAACGAAATAATGAAATTAGAGAACAGCAAAACAGGATTGCAGAGCTGGAGAGAGAACTCGATCAAACAAAAGCTCAACTTACAGAGAAGGATAGAAAACTGAACAATACAAGAGAAGAGTCAAATGGGAGGATTCATCAAGTAGGAAAAGAAAGTGGTGGACGAGCAAATTCTCCTGGTGGAAAACAAAACAACTACGCTCTTACGTTTTTTATATTGTGTGGAATATGTGCTGGTGGTGCGTGTTTAACGATAGTGAATTATCCAGAGGTAAGTGCTGGTCTTGCTGTAGTTGCGCTGGGTCTTTTTTTAGTAGGGTATTTCCTATACAAAGGAGATGAAAAAGACATAGGACCTGGTAGTGCTACCGATAATCCTCAAGTTACGGGTTTTTATTCCTTCTCCAGATTCTGCTGAAAGTTTTTATACATATTAAAAACGTCTTGATAATTTAAGTGAGTGTAAACTTGAGTGGTTTCCAAGCTTGAATGGCCAAGCAATTGTTGTATAGACCTTATGTCAACATTTTCTTGAAGCAAATGAGTGGCGAAACTGTGACGGAATGCGTGTGGAGATAAAATTTCCGGCAAGTTCAACATTCTCCTTATTTTCTGCAAACGATTGGCGACGTAAGTTCTCCCCAATTTTTTTCCTCTTACTCCCACAAAGAGATATTGTGCTTTATTGTCAATGCCAAGGTAAGGACAAGCTTTTATATATTCTTGTATGCACTTTTTTACTACCGGAAGAATAGATACCTGCCTTTGTTTGTTTCCCTTACCTGTAATTATTAGGTTTTCGCCACTTACATCACTAATCCTAAGACTTAGCGCTTCACTAATTCTTAGGCCTGTACCATATAACAGAACAATAATCGCAACTTCTCTTTTTATTACCCAAGGTTCACCCAAGTCAGATAATTTCATTTCTTTCAGTAGAGTTTTTATATCAGATATCGATAATGCTTTAGGCAAAGTTTTTCTCTGAATTGGCTTTGACAGGGAAAATACAGCCTCATTATTTATTTCATAATTGTTTTTCATGTACTTGAAAAAGTTTCTGACTGCTGACAGTGCGCGAGTGTTAGACCTTGCATTTACGCCTCTTGCATAACGGAAACTAAGCCAACTTCTTAGCTCAGATATGCTCAATTTTTCTAAGGAACCAACATTTACTTCTCCACCAATGTGAGCGCTGAGGAAGCTTATAAGATCCTTCAGGTCCCTTATATATGATTCTAAAGTGTTAGGTGAGTAGGACCTATTGCATCTCAGCCATTCATACCAATTTTCAATGATTGAACCGAGATTACTTTTTAAAGAAGGCATCGATACACGCGTCGCGGAAAGCTTCGTTTATATCAGGGTGAGAGTGACAAATTCTATATATATCCTCTGCTGCAGCACCGTATGCCATTGCAACTGCTGCTTCGTTAATTAGCGTATCAGCATATGCTCCTATGATATGTACGCCCAGTATTGTATCTGTGGTGCTGCAAGTTAGCACTTTCACGAATCCTTCGGCATCATCAGTGATTTTTGCTCTGCCATTCGCAGCAAATTGACATTTACCAACTTTATATTTTCGACCAGCGCTTTTCAGCTCCTCTTCGGTTTTACCGATTGAAGAAACCGCAGGGTGAGTGTAAATGACAGATGGTATGATCCCATAGTCAACGTGAGGTGACTGCCCTGCTATTGTCTCTGCAACTGCCACCCCTTCTTCTTCTGCTTTATGAGCAAGCATTGCTCCACCAATTACATCACCGATGGCAAATATTCCTTTCACGTTAGTTTCATACCTGTTGTTAACTTGAACGAAACCACGATTATCCTTTTCTATCTTCTCATCGATACCAAGACCCTCGGTGCATGGTTTGCGACCCACTGCAACGAGCACCTTATCTGCCTCTATAGTGTTTATTTGGTTATCTTGAGTAGAGCAAACTTTTACGCTGAGAGAATTACTATTTTGTTTTATCTCCTCAACTTTAGTGCTGAGTAAGAATTTTATTCCTTGTTTTTGCAGACTAGAAAGAAGAGATTTACTTAATTCTCCATCCATTGCTGCAGCAACTCTATCAAGAAACTCTACTACAGTGACTTCAGACCCTAACCTGCTCCATACAGAAGACATTTCAAGTCCTATTGCCCCAGCTCCAATGACGACAAGTTTTTTTGGCACTTCAATTAAAGATAACGCACCGGTAGATGAAATGATATTTTTCTCGTCAATATTGATTCCTGGCAGAGAACTAACATCAGAACCAGTTGCAATTACTATATTTTTTGTCTTCAATGCCTTGCCTTCAACTGAAACTTCAAGATTACCTTGGTCAAAAGCGGTAATTTTTCCAAGTCCGTTGATTTTAGTGATCTTGTGAAGGCTGAACAGACATTCTATGCCTTTACGAAGTTCCTGAACTCTGGCGTCCTTGTATTCCTACATTTATTTTAAGTCAAAACTCGCATCCTTAACTTTTATGCCGAGTTTTGACAGATCATTTTTTGTGTGAACATACTGATAGGAGGAGAGGGTACACATCCAACTCGCAAACAAGTGCCACCAAAAATGTTGTTCTTGTCTATACAGGCAACTTTCAATCCAAGCCTCGCAGCAACAATGGCACACTTATAGCCACCATAATCAGTCATAAAAAAACAAATCCATTTTCTAAAGAATAAACACAGTTTCCCTCAGTTGCCACATATCATATCTTATCATGGGTGTGAGTGGTGGAGTGTGAAACACATTGCCAGGTATTTCAATTGCCTTTCCTGTGTTTCCAGATCCAGGAAAAGCAAACACCAACCCTTTATTACTTGTTACCCATAAAGTAGGAGCATACATAATTGGAGCAAACAGTCGCCTATTTTCTATTAAATCGGACGTCCAGACTGTTTCTCCGTTTTGTATGTCGACACCGATTATGTTATTATCTTTAGTAATTACAAAAAATCCTGCCATCAGCTCTTTGTTCCTTTGCAGGGATGAGAGGACTATAATATGATACACTTTTTACTTGCAGTGGCTTTGACCATAAAATGTTTCCTGATTTTACGTCAATACCATAAATATAAGAACTGTTTGTAGCTACTAAATTATCACCGAGCACTCTTGGTGTAGTGGTTACGTCTGTGAGCTGTATTCAAAAGGTATGTAGCCAATTTTGGTTCCACAATTTTTTACAACCTTCGTTAAAAGCTATCAACTCACCATTTGAAAACGGTGCTATTGTTTTATCACTGGAAATTGCGGGTGATATGGAATATAAACCACGAACCACACTGATATCATTTTGATAAGTTCAAACAGAGCTGCCATCTTTTATCCCCCAATCATGGCGGACGAAGCTAGTACGAGTGATTTAAGTTCTTCTAATGAAAGCACGCTATTACTATCTTCATCGCCTGTAACATGCGAAGAGCTTCAAGAACGGATAGAATCATTGCAGCACCAGAACAAGGTATTACAAATAGAATTGGAAACCCACAGATTGATGGAAGTGGAATTAGAAACTTGCAAATCAAGTATCAATAACCTGGCCGAAGGTATGGTTGAATCGAGTCATAAACCGAAAACTACGAATGAATTAGC
>JAISAR010000040.1 GCA_031266615.1 Rickettsiales bacterium | reverse complement strand
AACGACTTATAAGCGCGTTTCAGCTTGTATAGGTAAAAAACCAGAAGTTTTAAAAAGACATGCAGTGCACATAGTGCGAAAAATTAAACATGAGACGCCAAATATGCTAAGTTTTTTTGTCATTTAATCTGCACGGACTGAAGATAAATAATAGCTTCAGTACTATGATAAGGGTAATGGCGAAGGTTGTCAAGTAGTTTTTTTGTTTCTATAATTTGTTATTTCTCCAAACTCATCAATTAAAGTTCTCATGTCTTGCGGTAAATCAGAGCGAAATTCCATATATTCCTTACTCTTTGGGTGATATAATCCTAGCTTATAGGCATGTAATGCTTGTCTATTGAAGCTACGGATAAAATTGGAGCTTTTAGCATATTTTGCACTTTTACTACTGTTTTTTCCGTAGACTTGGTCGCCAACTATGGAATGCCCTATGTGACTCATATGTACTCGAATTTGGTGTGTTCTGCCCGTTTCTAAAACGCATTTGATTAAGCTTACTTGTCCTACAACTTTCTGCACCGAATAACGGGTAATTGCCAGTTTTCCTGTGGTTTTCGCTACACACATCATTTCTTTATTGCCACGTTTTGGAGCAATATTAGTTTTTATTGTTCCTTGATTAGAAGGCAATATTCCCCAAACTACTGCTAAATATTCCCGCTTTATCTTGCGATTTAACAGTAATTCAGACAAAAAACTATGGGCTTCTTCATTTTTTGCAGTTACCATCAGCCCACTAGTATCTTTATCGAGCCTATGAACAATTCCTGGTCTTACGTGGGTATATGGAATTTTGCCAAGATGAGCAATAACTGCATTCAAGAGCGTATCATTGTTTGTCCCGGCACCTGGATGCACTGTTAATCTACTTTGTTTATTGAGAACCATAATGTTCTCATCTTCGTAGATAATATCAAGTTTTATGTCGTGATTAGGCTCAATTGATGTGGATTCGCTAGAAGTAAGATGCACCACATACTCTTCACCTTGTTTTACTGCGTGATCGTTATTAGTTATAGGCATGCCAAGTAATTTCACTTGCTCATCTTGTATCAATCTCTGGGCTTTATTGCGTGATATATTGCACTTTTCAGCGATATAGATATCTAACCTTAATTTTTCCTCACCACTGTTGATATTTAAGGTTACTGTTGAATGATCTATAGTGGCTTACCCCCGCACCATTTCCCATGCTGCTTGAACACTTGGGTCTGTAAACATTGCTGCACTAGGCTCAATTTGGAGATTACCTTGTTTTTTAATATGGCAAATTGTCTGGGAACCGTCTTTCCAGTGGATTATTATCTTGTTGTTAAGATTCCGCAACGTTGCCTTTTCTCCCAGCTTAACGGATTCTAATACATAATATAAAAATTCACTTGGTTTGCCGTTGATCTCTTTTTTCCACTCCTTTATTTCTTTTTGTTTAGGGCGTGCTTCCTTAAGGTTTTTTATTTTTTCTCGCTTCTCTTCCATCCTTTCTTCTTTTTCTAGCCGTGCTAATTCTTCATCCAGTACCTTCTCTTCATCTTGTTGTGGGCCATTAGAGGTGAGGCTGCTAGTTTCAGGTTCTCTCGGTTGAGTTTGTTTATTTTTTAGTTCTTCCATCTGTTTTTTCAACTCCTTGACTTCATTTTGCAACTTTTCTGCTTCATCTTTGTATTTTTTTATCATTGCAAAGAATTCATTGTCATTGCCACGTTGACTACCGTCGCTTGATTCTTTATTTTTTGCAAAGTAGCCTATATACGATCTAACATTGAACGCTTCTACCTTAGAGTAGATTTCTTTTATCAGATCTGCAAGACTTGGTGAATTTACATCTTCTGTTAGTCCTTTGCCATTATTTAAAATTTTCGAAATTTCCTTATGCAACTCATCTAAATCTTTTTTGATATCTTCTCTAATCTCTTTGAGATGATTAAGAGTTTCTTGAATCTTTTCATTTGAAGGGTCTAGAACGTTCTCCTTAAGCAACTTATTAGCTTCAGTTAGTTGTTCATTTAATATGCTGCAAACATCATTTTTAAAACCAGTTAAAAACCTTTCAAATAACCTAAGTGCTTGTGATTGTAAATCATTCTCCTCCTTACTTTCAAATTTATTTTCGATTACTGATACAACACTGCCTTTTCTGCATGGGAGTAGAATATCTGCATTATCGAATCTTTTAACGGTATTACATGCGTTATCTACTTCATTATTTCCTAGTTTACTTAATGTTATGCATGCACCAACAATAGCTATAACACCCACTGCTACAATGAAAGTCCATTGTTTCCAGCTTTGAATATTGGCAAAGCCAAATTTTGCCAATGCACCAACCATAGTTAGACCACTTAGCACATATGGTACAGTAAGCAAAACAATTTTATTTCTATTCTCTTGTCTTTTGTTTTCCAATATTTCTCCCTGTTTTCCAGAAATTGGTAAGACTATAGAAAAATTTTCTTTTTTGTTGCCTATAAGGCTCGTGTCTGGAACAATTTCTATTGTCAATGCATTTTGAGCAATCTCATTTATTCCATCACTTTCTCCGCCTCTAATCTCTCTATCTATTGTATTCTTGCCATTTTTTAATATTTCATCTTTTATTTCTTGCTTGTGTGCATGCTTTATAATAAGAGAAGTTAATAAAATTGTTCCAAGAATAACAGAAGCAAGAGCATAAGCTGGCATTGCTCTTGAATTAAGAATATTTGTAATGAAGCTCATATCATGACTAGTTACTACAACTGCAGCAACATAGGCTAGAGAAAATTGAAGCCAAGCATTCACAGCAACTATGGGTATGGTATTATTTACAGAGTATTTCTTTGTTGCACGCCATATTCTAGTAGGGTATCCAGTAACAGCTACATCGTGATTTATCTTGAAGTTAAAAGAATTTTCTGCGGCACCTAGGTTCATAAATTTTCTTACATCTTAACTAAGTTAATTATATATTAATAACACTTTAAAAGCAAGCTTTTTAACTTAAAGTCGCATGCCAAGGCCTGTTGGAGCGTACTTTACTAATCTTTATGTCACTATTTGTTAACCAAACAGAATGTGTGCCATATGTTTCTAAATCGGCGTATTTGATAGTTCTAGTATTACAAACTGGATAGTCGAATTTGCTTAATTGAATTATTAAGTCAACTCTGTCACAACTTTCTACAACCTCTTCTTCTTTATAAGCAAGCAGCACTGATTTACTGTTCCTCTTGTTATATATGCAGCCATAATCACCACACTTTAGCCTTTTGTTTGAGTTACTGAATTTAGTATGATTTAAAATTTGATTCTGCCCGTTTTGCTTTGCCCACGTTCTGACAACAAAGTTCCTATTTTTTCTAGTGAGAGAATATAGCAAATTATCACTCTCCTTTACTGCAATATTATCAGCGCTGACTAGAATGTTAGGAGTTCTATAAATAGCGCTGAAGAAAATACCCAGCACAATAAAGAAAATTCCAAAGAAACGCCAATTTCTTTCCCACAAGCACAGCCACAATAACCCAAGTGTTGTTATGATAACTGATGAGGCGGGAAAAGCGCGAATGGGAATAACCAAATATTGAAAACTAGCGATTGCATTTGTTATATACAAAACACCATCAATTGGGCGCTCTATAAGCGGCGCTATAATCCATTCAATGCCTAAAGGAATCAACAAAACATAGATTATTCCAAGCGGAATAATAATTAATGTAACTATTGGTATAGCAATTAAATTTGTGATAATGCCGCTGATTGAAAGGTAATTAAAATTGCATATTGTGTATGGAACAGTCGCTAAGCTTGCTATTACTGAGCTGATCATTATCGACACAAAATATTTTATTATTTTTATTTTGAACAGCTTGTTGGCATTCATCTGATAACTAGCAACCAGTGCCAAAACGGCAGAAAACGACATCTGAAAGCCGGGTTTTAAAATCGCTTCTGGTTCTGTTATAAGTATTATCGAAGCTGCAAACGCAATTGCTATTAATCTCCGATATTTCCTCTCTATTATTATTGCAACAAGTACCAAGATCACCATAATATACGCACGCTGAGCAGAAATTTGCATACCGGTGATCAGCAGATAAAATGTGGTTGGCAAAATGGTGAGAAATGCAGATATTTTCTTGGTGTTATACTTAAGAGTCAAAGTTTCAGATATTGCAAACAAATTACGAAACACTATAAAAAACAGGCCAGCAACGAATGATAAGTGCAGACCAGATATAGCAAACAAATGTGCTATGCCTGAATCTCGTATTGCATCCATAGTTTTTTGGTCTATTCCGTCTTTTTTACCGATCAGTAATGCGGAGATTATGTCTGCATGTGGTTTTTTGATGTTTTGCTGCAGGTTTTCATAAATATATTGACGGAAAGACTCTATATACTCTTGAAATTTCCTTGCTTTAGCTCTTTTGTATAGGGCTATTTTGCTTGTTGCAAAGCCTGTAGCACTTATTTTCTGGTAATATGCTATTCTTGCAAAATCATATGCATACTCTGAAGGTGCGATCTTTGGCGGAAAAAGCTTTGCTGACAATTTTACTTGATCGCCTATTTTAATGCCTTTTTCTACTTCAGTTCTAACTGATATTCTTATGTTGTCTAAAGCAATGTGGCCAGCGCGTGATGCTGGAATCTGTGTATTTTTTTCTGGATCCAAGTGTCTGGGCACTAGGATAACAGAAGGGAGTTTTTCAACAGAGAGCAGAAACTGTCTATATGAGCCCTTATTGCTAATATCCTTCACTGTAGCAACGATATTTTTTACATACCTCTCTTTATCAAGAATTTGAGTATCAACTGAAGCTGTTCTCAGCTTGCTGGCTGTAAATCCTATAAGCACTGCAATCAAAGCGATACATAATATCGCATACCTTTTGTACAATATTGCAATCAGAATTAGTATAGGTAAAAGCGAGAGAAAAATAGATGTAGTAAAAACACAGCTTGGTTCAGAGCTTAAAGAGAAATAAATTAAGATCCCTATACACTGAAAAACAGGAAACCACAGTACCAGGTTATATTTCTCGCTGCGTAGGTTGTTACGTATATAACTAACTATTATGTCAAGAAAAGTCAATAAATACATAAAATGTGCGCAATAGTAGGATTTTATTCTTTTATTTTCTATTATTGTATATATAATAACTAAATAAACAACGACGCGGGGTGGAGCAGCTCGGTAGCTCGTCAGGCTCATAACCTGAAGGTCGTAGGTTCAAATCCTACCCCCGCAACTTGATCCGGCCGTTATTCAACAGAAACAAAAAAACTACTTGACAACCTTCGCCGTTACCCTTATCATAGTATTGAAGCTATTTGTTTAACTTCCCAATCTGTGCAGGTTAAAATGACAAGAAAACTTGTATTTGGCGTACTATTGTTTAATTTTTCGCTCTATGTGCACTGCATGTCTTTTTAAAATTTCGGGTTTTTACCCATACAAGCTGAAACGCGCTTATAAGTCGTTTAAGACAGCACCCAACGTCAGGTTTTAAAATAGAGAGTGGAATAAC
>JAISAR010000072.1 GCA_031266615.1 Rickettsiales bacterium | reverse complement strand
TAAAGACATGAGATGCACATAGTGCAAAAAATTAAACATAAGACGCCAACCGTGATACTTTCGTCGTTTAATCTGCACAGATTGAAGCTAAATGAATAGCTTCACTACTATGATAAGGGGATTGGCGAAGGTTGTCAAGTAAATTTTGCATTTAATCTGTTTTATGGCTAAAGAAATATAAACGCCAGCCGGCTACTTACATCTCAAGCTAGCAATGGGCCATCAGGTATATTACCAATTACATTGATCTGATTTAATATCTTATTAGTGGGGTAGAAATAGTTTTTTATAAATTCCTTATATATAGCTGTCAATTTGTGTATATCGTCCACTGACACGCATTCATTTACCTGATGTGCAGTTTTGTTGACCATACCAAATTCAATCACTGGACAAACATCTTTGATAAATGCAGCATCAGATGTTCCGCCGCTTGTGCTCAGCACAGCGTCGATATTGGTAACTTTACTTATTGCATCAAGCATAATATCAGTGTCCCTATCGGGAGTAGAGAGAAAAGCGCCCCTGCTGCTATGCATAGAGAGTTTATAATCGTTAGTCACACTGGAGCATATTTCATCAATTAACTTATATAAACCGCCAGGTGCTTGCATATTGCTGTATCGAATGTTGAAACTTGCAGTTATTGAACCAGGTATTAGATTGTCAGTATCATTTCCAACATCAATAGTAGTAATCTCGCAGTTTGAAGGCTGAAAATATCTATCACCATGATCAAAAGTAGTATTTTTCACCTTATCTAATATCGACATCATCTTATATATTGGATTATCCGCCAAGTCTGGGTAGGCAACGTGTCCTTGCCTTCCATAGCAAGTCAACTTGAATGTTGCGGATCCTCTTCTGCCTATTTTTATAGTATCACCTAGTTTTTCGCTACTGGTTGGCTCAGCAACTATGCAATAATCTATCTTCTTGTGCTTACTTTCCATCCATTCTAAAACTGCCTTTGTTCCATATTCTTCCGTGCTCTCTTCAGCACTGGTAATTAATGCACTTATTGAACCATTGAATTGAAACTTTTCCTCAATTAAATTTACCATGGCGGTAATAAACGCAGCTACTCCGCTTTTCATGTCAGCCGCTCCTCTTCCATACAATATTCCGTCCCTAATTTCTGGCTTAAACGGATCGGACTGCCAATCCTTCAATTGGCCTGGTGGCACAACATCAACATGGCCAGCAAAACATAAGTTTGGCACCCCATTTATATATTTAGCATAAAGATTTTTGACCCTGGTTTCACTATCACCAAACTCTAAAATCCTACAGTCAAAACCACTTTTCTTGAGAATTGCTGCTATATGCTCTATTGCTCCATCATCCCTTGGTGTTATACTCTTAAAAGAAATCAATTTCTTAGTTAGTTCTACAGGGTCAATCTTCATATCAACCTTGAAATACTGATATTACTATATTGTAGACATCTTATGCACTATTTAAAACAAATATTACACCAAGCCAAGCAAACTTTTATAAGGGAAGTAATAGTAGATCATCACCTCGCTGACAATATCTATGAAATATGCACACAACACGGAAATGATATTCTCTTAGTTGCAGACGAGAATACGGCAGAACTTTTGAATAAAAAAGTACTTAATAAAATTTCTCACTTAATTATTCCAGCCCCACTTGTCATTCCAGCGCGTGACGCTGGAATCTATGATAGATCCCAGTGCCGCGCTACTTGGATGACACCAGATAAATCGGACAGTGTTGCTTCTCTCGAAACCGTCAATCTAGTTAGAAACAAGGTAAAAGATAGCGACTTAATAGTTGCACTTGGTAGCGGCACTGTTAATGATATTTGTAAGTATGCAAGCTACCTCGAGAAAAAAGATTACATATCGTTCCCAACAGCAGCTTCTATGAACGGCTATACCTCTGCAAACGCTTCAATATTAGTAGATGGGCATAAAAAATCGTTCGCAGCACATCTTCCCAAGGCAGTATACATCGACATCGATATAATCGCCAATGCACCACTGTGCCTTACATTAAGCGGATTTGCGGATTTTATCTGTCGTTCAACAGTAGAGGCCGATTGGCTACTATCTCATCTGCTACTTGGCACAGAATATAACGCATTACCTTTCACACTTGTTCGCGACCTGGAGGAAATTTTGCTTAGAGAGCACCTAGCGCTTGCAAAAAGAAGCAAAAAAGTGGTCTTATTACTTATGGAAGCTTTGCTGATTTCAGGACTTGGAATGGTGATGTCAAAAGGCAGCTATTCTGCAAGCCAAGGAGAGCATATGATAGCTCATGCAATGGAAATGGCAACAAAAGATTA
Organism: Rickettsiales bacterium; assembly: GCA_031266615.1. Lineage (GTDB taxonomy): Bacteria > Pseudomonadota > Alphaproteobacteria > Rickettsiales > Anaplasmataceae > Wolbachia. Next base: position 3,903 of record JAISAR010000072.1, on the reverse strand, counting down.
TTCTTCACTACATGGCGAAAAAATTGCTGTTACAACGCTCACCATGGCTAATTTGCAGGAAAAGATATTATCAATACAAAATCCTACCATTAAACCAACCACTTTAGATGTAAAGCGTGTGACTGAGTGTTTTGGTAATACCGAATTTACAAAAATTCTAGAGCAGAAAAAAATTCTGCAGCAAAAAATCGGAGGGATCATTCATAAGGAATGGAATAATATTTCCGGCTTAATTAGGCAAAATTTACTACCTGCAAAGCGCCTACAGAAAATGTTTGAAGATTTGTCAATTCCACACTTACCAGAGCATCTAAATTGGAACAAAGAGCAATATTGCAAAGTGGTCAATCTTGCATTTGCAACAAGAGACAGACTCACCTTTCTTGACTTGGCTCACTGCATAGAAGAAAGTGAAGTTTTATAGCTAGAGCAATCAGAAAACTATTGACACCTTATTCCCTGGTGATCGCTCTATTTTACTTTCCAGCTCCAGTTCTAAAAGAGCCATTAAAGCCAGGTTTATGGACAGTCCACTTGTTAAGATGAGCTCATCTATATCAATGGGTACAGAGTTGATATGACTCACTATAACGGACTTTGCTTGTTGCAATTTTTCCTGTTTCCCATTTTCCTGGTTAACGTGTTCAACATCAAATAGGCTCTTTTGTCGAGGAGGTAAACTAAACCTAATACTCTCTATTATATCGTCAGCGGATTCGATAAGTTTAGCACCATTCTTAATTAAATAATTGCTACCACTAGAGCGCAAATCCAAAGGGAAACCAGAAACTGCAAATACCTCTCTTCCTTGATCCAAAGCAAAATTTGCTGTTATTAAAGAACCGGAACTTTTCGATGCTTCAATCACTGTCACACCTAGCGATAAACCAGATATAATTCGATTCCTTTGAGGAAAATACTGAGGCTTTGGTTTAGTCGAAAATGGAAGCTCAGTAATTACTAGCCCACCATCTTCAGTGATTTTCTTGTATAGATCAGAATTTTCTCTTGGGTACACTACATCAACTCCGCTCGCTGTAACAGCAATGGTAGGATGATTTTTGTATATTACGCTGTTCGCTGCAGTGTCAATTCCTCTTGCAAGCCCAGAAACGATAATGAAACCAACCTCGCTCAAATCAAGTGCCAGCTTACTGGCAAAATTTCTTCCATTCACCGAAGAATTACGACCACCGATTATTGCAATTATCTCACGGCTTAATAACGACACATCACCAAGTGCAGTTATTACAGAAGGACAACCCGATATATTTCTTAAAATGTCAGGGTAATCTGGGTCACATACAGGTATGATTTTAGCTCCAATTTCCCTTGCATTATTGATCTCTTTTCGTGCATCTTGAATGCTATATACCTTTTTATTTTTAGTGAGCCCATCGAGATATTTTAACGCTTCATCCAGTGACCCACACGCTCTTAGCACACTAGAAAACTTTGTTGGTCCTAAAGCTCTAGCTAGGCTCAACCATACCTCTAATTCTTCATTGCTCAATTTATTTATCTGCATAAAGGGCTTGAATTTCTTATTAATCTAGTGTACCCAAGATAATACAAATATACAGTATTTTATGACGCATTTTGTTACAGATAAGTGCATAAAATGTAAATATACGGACTGTGTGGAAGTGTGTCCCGTTGACTGCTTCTATGAAGGTAAAAACATGCTGGTAATCAATCCAGATGAGTGTATTGATTGCGGAGTGTGTATACCCGAATGTCCAGTAGATGCAATTGTAACTGATGATTCTATAAAGGACATCTTAGAACTAGATGAAGAGTTACTGAGCAGCGAACAAAAAACCTTCAAATCATTTTACAACATAAATGTGGAATACTCGCAAAAATGGCCAAATATCACAGCTAAAAAGCAACCTCTGGATGAAGCAGAAGAGTATAAAGAAAAAAAAGACAAAGTGGCTTACTTTGATGAAAATCTAGAATAATGCTACTAAAGGAAAAGGATAAAACATAGAGTGCTTATGTTTCCAACTATAGCAATTTTGAGTGGTGGATTCTCTCGTGAAAGGGAAATATCATTGATGAGTGGGAAAGCAGTAAAGAAGGCGCTTGATAGCCTTTCATATAATGCAATAGAAATAGACGTTGACAGCGACATTGTTGAGAAGCTTAAAAAAATTGATCCTGATCTTGCTTTTATTGCTCTGCATGGACCTTATGGCGAAGATGGTTGCATTCAAGGTTTATTGGAGATTTTAGGTATAAAATGTACACACTCAGGAGTTATGGCTTCGGCTATTGCTATGGATAAAGCAATGTCCAAGCATATGTTCCAGTCGCTCGGTATTGACACCCCAAAAGGCTACATAATTAGCCGAGAAGATGTACTAAAAAACAACATTAAAATTGATTATCCGTACGTCTTAAAACCGATCAACGAAGGCTCAAGCATTGGAGTACACATAATTTCCTCGCATGAGGATTACTTGAAACTAAAAGATGGCAATTCTACCATTATAGAAAGAATGGTCATAGAAGAGTATATACCTGGTGTAGAGTTACATACCGCTGTATTGCTAGATGAGGCAATTGGCACTATGGAAATACGACCAAAAAATAAATTCTATGACTATGAAGCAAAATATACAGATGGACTTGCAGAGCATATATTTCCTGCTGAAATTCCTGACGATGTATATAAAATGGCCTTGGAACATGCATTGAAAGTTCATCGATTTTTAGGATGTAAAACTATTTCTCGCTCAGATTTTCGTTATAACCCTAAGGATAATACCCTAAAAATGCTTGAGATCAATACACATCCTGGCTTTACTGAGTTGTCGTTAGTGCCAGAAATTGCAAAATTGACAAAAGGCATTGATTTTAATGAATTAGTTAAAATTATCGTTGAAGATAGTTTGCAACACAAAAGTATTAGAGACCAAGTAAATGCTGAGCAATGTTACTAGAAGCCAAAGGAGTTTTTTGCGTAAGTGTGCTTTGGTTATTATAATAGCACTCTTTCTTACGCTAGTGCTCTATAGCTCGCTTGATAAAATCACAAGTCGATTTAATTATTACCTCACTTGGTGTAATGATCGCTTATCCAGTTTGTTACTCAGCAGTGGGTTTTCAATCGATGAAGTAGTTGTAACTGGCAATAAATTCACAAACGAAAAGGACATTCTAGGTTTGGTAGATAAAATGCAACCAATTATGTATATATCGCTTTCAAGACTTGCTGATAGCATACAATCCGCAAGCAGATGGGTAAAACATGTGAGAGCTCACAGAATTTTGCCCAACACCTTACATATTCACATAGATGAACATAAACCGTTTGCTCTCTGGGAAGATGGCAACAGGACTTCAGTAATTGATTCCGAAGGTAAAGTGATTACAGATGACTATCCGGTAGATAATCTTGTTGTAATCACAGGACAAAACTCGTTAGTGAACCTAAAATTTGTTAAAGACATATTAGGGAGCAAAACTCAATTGAGTGGCTACATTTCTTCTTGTGTTTATGTAGGAAATAGAAGATGGAACATCATACTTGATAACGTCTCCACAGTAAAACTGCCTGAAGATAATCCTCATAGCGCATGGGATTATTTAAACCACTTGCAAAACACAACTGATTTTACTTTCAGTGATTGGAGCATAATTGATATGCGTATTATTGATAAAATCTTTGTGAAGAGGTGATCTGCTGTCATCCAAGTAGATAACAGTGGAAAAAAGCTACCCAATAAAAACAAAAAAAACTACTTGACAAGTTCCTCCAACCCCCTTATCATGGTAATGAAGCTATTTGTTTAACTTCCCAATCTGTGCAGGTTAAAATGACAAGAAAACTTGTATTTGGCGTACTATTGTTTAATTTTTCGCACTATGTGCACTGCATGTCTTTTTAAAATTTCG
>JAISAR010000069.1 GCA_031266615.1 Rickettsiales bacterium | reverse complement strand
GCGTGACGCTGGAATCTAGGAAAGTTTGCTTGTAAGCAAGCAAACTAATTTTGTGAACATAGAAAGTAGCTAATCTTAATTTAAAACACAACATTTTAATTATTATGGAAAGACTGGATTCCAGCGTCACGCGCATAACTGTACGAACATTGTGATTTGAGCCTACCACCAGGGTGTCATGCCAGTGCTTGACACTGGCATCCAGGAATTTTATTAAGTTGGTGAGTATAAAAATAGCTATTTTATGTTAAAATACGACGTTTTTGATGATTATGGAAAGGCTGGATCCCAGTGTCGAAGCACTGGGATGACACCGTCTGTTACGCAAATTCCTGCTAATTGCAATGTTCGTACAGCTGTGCATCACGCGCTGGAATGACAGAAGAATGGACTACTTGAGACACCCTATTGCAGGCTCGAAACAATGTCCATACAACTTGCGTGGTGTTCAAAATTCAAGAACTTTTAGAAGAAAAAGAGGCAGACTTGGTCTACCTCTTTGTTTTACTTAAGTTACTACTGCTTATTTTCCTGGTCCTTGAGAAGCAGCTGGTTGAACAGAAGAAAGTTCGCCTAAATAAGTGTTAACCCAACTACCCTCCTTGTCGCTTAATTCCTTCTTTACCTCCTTTAGAGAGTCTAAAGTATACTTACCATTGCTATCTTTCGCTTTTAATGAACTTATACCTAAGAGTAAAGTATTACCTAGCTCTTCAGACTTACCATCAACAATAACACGGTAATTCTTGTCTCCCAAGTTGAAGTCTATATAATATTGACCTGACTTAGCATTACCATTATCATCTTTAACTTGGTTATTTTTCTTCATTTCCTCAAACACGTCTCTTGTTACTAGCAACCTTACATCCTCCCCATCTTTAATAAGCTTCGGAGCTTTCAACTCGGATATTTCGTTATTTTGGATGATGGCGCGTATTGCTAAGCCAGTTAGTGCAATAGCAACAAATGCTAATATACCCATTCCAAGTGGTGTAGCTGCAAAAGCTGCAAGTGGAGCTAGAGCTGGATATGAAGATGCCCAATATGGTGATGAAAGTGCTGCTGCTGCGCCTATGACATACAGAGAAGTAAGTGCAACAAGTGCAGTGTTCATCTTGTGGAACTGACCACGATGATTTTTAAAAATTGGCATAACTACCTCTTTAATAAATTATTAATATACTTAAAATTATATGTAAAAAATCACCTCGGTCAAGAACTTTTTAATGTAAAAATCAACTAACAGACAGCATTTGCATAAACTACCTACCACTTGAGCCAAAACCCCCCGCATTTCGGTCAGTTTCTTCTACGTAAAATTCTTCTGTATCATCCCAAATCACCTGAGACGCAGGAGCAATAAGGATTTGTGCGATTCTATCTCCCCTTTTTATCTCATACGACTGATTGCTGAGATTAATCAAGCAAACTTTAACCTCGCCTCGATAATCAGAATCTATAGTGCCCGGAGAATTTAAGACAGTGATCCCATGTTTTACAGCAAGGCCAGAACGCGGGCGGACTTGTCCCTCAAAACCACTTGGTATTGCAATTACAATTCCAGTTGGAATAAGTAGCCTTTCAAGTGGATTTAAAATAGCAGAGTCATTCAGTGCTGCATAAAGATCCATACCAGCGCTCTGCGTAGTTGCATAACACGGAAGAGGCAGATCTTCTCCGTGTGATAATTTTTTTATTTCTGCTTTAATGTTACTTCTTTGCACTTTATCTATCAAAGCTCAAGTTATAGCACGTAAATTGTATCTGTAAAAGTATAAACAATGTCTTTCAGTGCTTGATATGAAAGCTACAATTTGAGAGCAATCTCCCACAACTGTACGAACATTGTGCTACCACTAGGGTGTCATGCAAGTAGCTGACACTGGCATCCAGGAATTTTATTAAGTTGGTGAGTATAAAAGTAGCTGTTTTATGTTAAAATACGACGTTTTGATGATTATGGAAAAGCTGGATCCCAGTGCTAGCTACTTGGATGACAAAAAAAGGAGGCACTTGGATGCAAGAGAAGGGGCACTGGCATGACATCCCCTTTGTCATCCTAGCGCTTGACACTAGGATCTACACTTTTTTCACCTAGATTCCAGCGTCACGCGCTGGAATGACAAGAAGAGGGCCTGGGACGACAGGAGAAGGAGACGCTGGAATGACAAAAAAAGGAGGCGCTGGAATGACACCATTGTTGACTGGTAAAACGGTATCTTTAATTTGTCCTATTACCATTGGTATTAGGAAGAAAGTTGTAGACACAAAATCAGTCAACTACTTTTTTTTGATTGTATCTATTGCACGACCAATTTCATCTTGTAAATCATCACGATCATTTTTTTCATCATGAGTTAGCCCTTCAATCCTACCTTCTAGCTCTAGCTTAATTATAGTATTGATTTTATCTATGTTATCGAGAAAGCTTTGACATTCTTCATCACTATATTCCTCACCAGATGCCTTTCTTTCGATAAATAGGTCTTTAAACCCTGCTAGATCAGAATTCTGATCGGTATTCAGTACAACATTTCTCTCTATGAAGCTAAGATCCGATAGTAATAAACTAACCTCGAGTAGATCTTCACTTTTAATGTTTGCAAGATTATCAAGGTTGTCTAAAATGTTAAACATCTTGAGTTCTTCCTGAGCAATTTCTTGATCTTCCTTGTCGAATTCAGACAACAACTCTCTATCATCCACGAGTTTCTCACTAAGAGCCTTATTGAGCTTTGAAAGATTAATATCATCCTGCTTAGTGTTATCCAGCAATAAGTCTACTCTTGCTCTACGCGCATTTAAAATGTCATCGTAGTCACTTAGCTTTATGCTACCGTCTTTGTCCTGGTGCAGTTTATAGTAGTCAAGGCCTTTGAAGTTTTTTTTACTAGTCTTCATCGCTACCCTCATTTGGCTCACCCGGTACACTTCTTTTTAATGAATCCCCCAAAAACTCATCTGATTTCTTCGAATTTGGCTCACTAGGCTTTGGTAATTTATTCGAATCCGGCTCACTTGGTTGACTACTATCACCTTCATCCTTGTATCTCTCTGGCTTTCTTTTGCGCCCTATGGTATAATCATGAAGTTTGTCCAAGAATTCTCGCCTATGCGATTTTGCTCTATAGAGTAAGTTATGGTTATAGCTATGCTTTCCTATAGAATCAACGCCATGCTCCCAAGTAAACTTCATAGCATCTTTTATTGTATAGCCCAAATGTGACCCCACATATCCTTTGTAATAATCTAAGTATCTACCAATTCTTCTGTGTGTAATATCCTCTTTATCAACTCCAAACGCCTTGTAAATTTTTTCCTCAAGTTTATCAACGTCATTTTCAGGTGATGTTGCAAATTTTGTTGCTTCGATAGTAGCACCTACAAATTTACGTGGCACATCAATAGCGTATTTCAACACACCTCCAACTCGTGGTATCCTGCCCAGTAGATTAGCAGTACCTCCGGCTAATCTATCCGGTAAATGAGTAGCCCAACTGCCTAAAGACTCTAGTTTTCCACCAACAAGGTTTTGCCACCACTGCTGCTTGAGTCCTTCCATTAGGCCAACTAAAGGTGATGCTTCATACATTCTGGATATACTATAAACGCTGAATCCACCACCAGCGATACTTGAGCCCATTTGTTGCACAAACTCACGTAAGGAGAACATTAAAAATGAAAGCAAGAATAATACAAAGATTTCCCCCGCATTGATTAAATAACCTCTCTGTATGTCTTGCACCCTTTGATAGTCGCTATTTTCTTGATATTTACCATTTACTATATAAAAATTCTGTAGCTGGCAGCCCGCACCTTGTGTAATTACATCTTGCACTAAAGACCTTATTTTACTTTTTAAGTTTGGTTGAATGATACCTTTTCTATAGTCACTCACCACTTTTTGATAATTGTTGCATTTGGTTCTATCGTGTGTAGATTGACAGTAGTGCTTTGTTATTTCACTATCCATACCACCCATTTTTTTATCTATACTATTAATCAGCGACAAGATATCAGATTTTTCTACCGCGTGTGATAAACTATTCGCTAAACGTACCAGATCTTTCTCATTTTCACTACAACCACCACTAACCACCATGTCGCTTTCTGCTATGTAATGGTCTGCTGGATTTTCTTTAGTACCAGGGATTGGGTTAAAGAAAGGATAATCTATATAACGAAAACCTTTTCCAATGTAATCCGGTGGAAGAGGAATATATCCAGCACCGCCAGTAAACTTTATTGTACCACCTGCTCTGCTTAGTTTTTCTATGCCCTCTATGCTTTTGTCTACGTTCAATGGGGAAGCTTCTCCGACAGTGTAAGGTACAAAAATTTGTCCTGGAGTCCAACCAAAGTACTGTTTATCAATGATACAAAAGCCGCCAAACATCCATTTTGGAGCACACAATCTTATCTCAAACCATTTATTGTAGCATACGGTGAAACCTAGCTGTCTATAAAAGGTATTCATTATAATTGCAGCCAGCAATGACAGCAGGGCAAATATCATAATCGATTGTAAACAGAAACTAATACAAAATTTTATCCAACCTTCAAATAGACTTTTTAGCGGTGAAAATAAGATAGAAATTAGAAACAGTGGCATTATAGCTATAAGAAAAGCTATACCCACGAAGCCGGAAAGGAATATTATGTAAGCATATACACATAGCAGGAAATATAAAACGATCCCTATGAAAATTGCCGGTATCATAAGTAGGCTTGCCCACATTTGGTAATGCAAAAACGCTGCAAATTTTTTCCAAACAGAGTAAGCAAAAAACTTGTTGAACATGTCCTCTATGAAGCCGAACAATTTAACACGAGCTTCTCCACCGGCTTCGACAGGGTCCCAACTAGTATCTGTATTCATGTTAGGAGCAAAGCTAGTAATTACATTTATCATGTATTCAAGTCCTTCAACAAACAAAGTAAGGAAATAATCGTAGAAAAACTTAAAACTTCCAGGAGATATAAGCATTATTACTAGAGTGATTTTCATCATCCTGATGAGCATATCATGCTTAGTTTCTCGTATCATGCCAAAAAGATAGAGGAGCGATGAAATCACTATAAATAGAACAAGCAAGGAAAGAACGAATTTGTGAAAGCTTGTGCTCTTTTCAGCTATATTCTGAAACATAGCCTGTGCGGCTGCAGGTTCACCTTCACTGTTTTTATTGATCAACAATACACTCTTTAGATAGTTATAAACGTAATCAAAAAACCCGAAACTACTTGGTTGCTGCACTCCGCTCAAAAATTCAAAAGAGTAGCCGCCTACATTGTCTAAGTAATATCTGTCTAATATTTTTACATATATTTTCCATCCTTTTTTTAACTCCAGCATACCACAATTTCTGTCCTTTAACTTTTTCTCGTCCTTTTTCAGAGTAAAAAGCCCGCTTCCCTCTTCTGCTACAGAGTTATAACCTAGATGTACAGTAGGAGATTGAGGATTGCACATTAACTTTAGATTGTCATTAGGGTTGTCATCACCCGGCTTTTTAAACAGAAAATAAGCACCATGACCGTTGGTAAACCAACATGGAGCACCACGTGACACTGTACTTTTGCCATCATTCTCATTAATGCACTTACAATTCACATCGCAACTTGCACTAGGATTACTTGAAAATTTTTGTATACTAGATTTATAATCATTGCAAACCAAGTGAAAGTCAGGCAAGCTATTATCGCCTTGTTTGCCTTCAAATTTGGTTGCATATTTCAGCTGCTCCAAGCTTTGTAAGTTGTAACTGCCTTTGGATTCTTTCTTATTATTATTACTCCAAGATGTCCATGCACCATTAACTCGCACTATTAAATCATCTCCATTGGTTTCGAATCCGGTATCCTTCCACTTCACTACTTGGTTAGGGTGAAAACCATAATTGATTTCGCCGGTCTCAGGATCAATAGGTTCTCCACTTTCACCTTCTGGAAAAAACGCATCATGACCGATTGGAAAATGAGCACCAACTGTAATAGGTTCAGGACCAAAATAATCAGCAGATATGCATCTTGGAAAAGGCATATCGTTCTTATTACAACCTGTTATCAGCACATAAGCTGCAAGAAGTAGTAACCTAAACCAAAATTTGCCTAAGCGTAACTGCATATCTAAATTTTTTCCAAATATAGAAATAAAACTTTACTTAAAATATCTTTTTAATTAGTTACTCCATGATATCACTCATCTCTCTTTTTTTCTTCCTTGTCTTTAGCTTCAGGCTCCCCTGTTTTGCCTGGTTGCTTTAGCGTATCAGACGATGCCACCTTTCGATCTTCTTTTTTCTTACCTTCATCAGTGTTAGACCCCTTTTCATCAGGACCTTCTTTAGAACCTTCCCCTGGTGTTTTAGATTGCGTCTCAGGCAACTTATATTCAATTTGCGCTCGATCTTTACCCATTTTCTGTTTGATGTCCTTTATTGTACTCTGAGTTGCATCATCAAGTCCAACAGTTGACAGCATAGCTTGTGATGCGCTGCTAGCAACTTTACCAACACTGCCAGCAATTCCAAAACCAGCACTAAATATTGTTTGTGCCATAGTTTCTGATGCGGAAACAAAAACTTCCATTGCTTTGGCAATAATGAAGTATATAATTGCCTGGATTAGGTCTATAGGTAATGCTGCAAAGTGCCCGCCAGTTTTTGTTCCATCACTTAATGCAACATCAACACTAGTGCCAGGACTGTATCCAAGAGGCAGTATGGATTTCATAAGACAGAAATCATAGGACAAGAAATTTATACTAATTAAACATTGATAGCATGCAGAGAAATTTGTGAGGTTATACAAAACTGAATACATCAATTGATTCAAAATTGATAAAGATGAAAATAAAATCATCGGCTGTACTGCAACATGAGCAAGTGTTTTTATCCAGTTATCAAACAGGGATTTAGTCTGTTGAAATAAGATAAACACGATAAATAAAGGTGTTAATGACAGTAAAAACGCTACTAGGACAGTAGATATTATATATTTAAATGTAGCGCTAATAATACACTTTAAGAACATAAAACTAGCATGGAGTATTGTCAAAAAAGCGATAAAACCAAAAGGACCAGCGAATATCAACGATAAAAACTTCAGCCATGTTTCTCCTGTGAGTAATATTCCTGCTGTTAAATCTAAGAACGCAAATCTTTTACCTCCTTCTCCTATATAACCAGAGAAACTATCTACTAAATAAATGCTTCCATCCATAAAAAGTTTGGACAAAGTTGTGCCAAAGAGTTCCCAGCTCTTATCGCTAAAGGCAAAAGCTATAAATGCTATCTTCATCATCCTTACAATAAAGTCAAATTTACTTAGCTGTATTGTTCCAAGCATATAGCCAACGACAGTATATATAATGTATAGAGTGAGTAAAGCTCTTACCCCTTGAAGAAGACCTTTGGCATACCCTTTGTATAAATCTTTGACGCTATCCCCAATTACATCTTTTTTTATAAAGTCAAATACCTTGTTTACATTTGATGAAACGAAATCGTTAATCTTTCTTTTGACAAACAAGGTTATATTATACTCATTATTTTCATAATATTTGCCTTTTTCGTCTGTAATATCTTCTTTTTCTACGTTACTTACATCGATACCGAAATATATCTTCTTAGATTCTCCATCCTGAAAATGTTCTCCGCTTATTACATCTAATATAGTATACTTATCTTTTCCGTTTCTTACTCCTACTGCTTTGAAATCATTAGTTCCTACGCCACTCAAATCTTTAGGTGGCTCGTTACCTAAATACATATACAATTTTTGGCCATTAATGTATTCACACGATTTAGTTACTTCAACATGGTACCCACCCCTATCAGCTTCATAGAAACCATAGTCTGCAATAGCGAGCATTACATCGCTACCAGACGGTACACCTTCGTTTACTTCATAATTATGATTCAACCTTAAAGAAAAATCTTCAAAATCGTTACTGGTTTTTGAACACTTATACTCTTGATTACCATTTTTACCTGCACCCTTTTCTTTTGGAAGACATTGAGCACCCTTAGCACCACCATTTTTGCTGTTAGCGCCGCCAACTTTTGCAACAAGAGCTTCAGCCCAGAAGATATTTTCGATGTCTTCTTCGCCGGTTGATGTAAAACCAGCGCTACCTTTATTTTCTTTAATCTCCTTGAGCTTATCTTCAACCTCTTTAAGGTGAGAGTACATGTCGCACTTATACTCTTTTTTATTTTCTTTATTTTTTTTATCATACTTCTCATACCTTATAGAAGAGACACAGTTCCGGTTTCCTTTTTTATGCAAACCATTATTGAATATACCTTCTTTGGTGTAACATATATTCTGGTAGTAACAATTAAGCTCATAAGAGCCATACTTTTTTATCTCATCAGGATTACAAGTTTTTCCACCACATAATTCATTCAATCCTATTTTAGCTCGTCGCAAATCTAGTAACGCACCATTTACCCATGGTTCATTGTCCTTAATAAAGTCTTTATTAAAATGCACTTTATTATCATATGGAGTGTAGCCATTACCAACTAGCACTTTTCTTTTTTCCATGTTCTCCTTGTTAAGATTAGGAAATTCTACTGCAGTCCTTTTGTCATTGCTTCCACAAAAGAACGTTCCTCCATTGAGCATTTCTTTTATTGTAGCTCTGTCTTTGTCATCTTCTTTCTCGTCTTCTTTTTCATTTCTATAACAATTGTCATCAAAGCTGATTTTTTCTCCTGGGTTATCATAATCAATTGTTATCTCCCTAGGAACCAAGCTAAAGCTTAACTTATCACCAGGATTCACTTTAATTCCAGTGTCTACATAACGTCTATTGCTACCAAACCCTCTACCACCACACAATTCGTTTCCACTTACGCCTTTTTCGTCAACACCGTAATTATTGGACACATCGTTAATATTTGCAGCTTTACTATAACTTGGTATTGAACCATCAGCACAAAATACGGCAGGAACAAGTACTTTTCTTGGATTCTTGCCTTCTTTGGGGAAGCAAAAATTTACTGATCCACCAAGAGTAAATTTGATTTTTCCATCCTTACTAATTACTTGACCAGAATCAACCCAATGAATTTTAACTCCTTCATCAGCTTTACGCACTGGAACATTCACGTTAACGCTAGTATTTCTGCTTTGCAGCCCAGGCTCGACACAATCCATGTTACAGCCAGTGATTGCAAGGTACAGTATCAATAATAGTGATCTTCTATTTATCATAATGCACCTCCTGATCCTCCTGGTCCTATCCTAGACGGTTGAGTCCTTAGTAATTCAGGTTTTTTGCTTGGTGTACCTGACGGTTGAGCACCTCCTCTTCCTCCAGCCTGTCTTCTGTGAACGCTTTCCTTATCTAATCCTACTAGTCCCATTAGGCTCTGTTGATATTGTTTTCCAGGTTCTTCTTGCACATAAACACCAAACAACGAGTCAGATATTCTCGAAGAAGCTTCGATTAAAGCTTTCATAGCATGACCCAAGATAACAAAAGCCATCATAGCAGCGATGTTAGGTGTATACTTGGAAGCATATCCATAGAAGATGCAAATTTTAAAAATCTTTAGGTCAACTTTGAGTATACATGTAGTGCAGACCTCGAAATTAAACACTGAATATACAATATAATCCATAGTTTGGCTTATCAGCGATATAAAAATTAAAAGCACCACTGGATGAATCGCAAATCTCGCCAAGTTTTTGACCCAATTGTGAAACATCTGTCTAGTGTATGTAAACAGAAGGCAAATAATAAAGATAGGTGTTAAAGAAAGCAATAACGCGACTATTGCTATAGACGTGACAAAAGAAAATAAGGCGTTAAAAATAGATAATACCACTATTATTAAGCCCCAAATCACTAAGCAAAAGGATACAATGCCTAGAGGGCCAGAAAATATCAGAGATACTATTAATAACACTGAATGTGCTGACAAAAATCTATTCAACGGCAAATCGAGAAACTCAAAAACATTTGATGTCGTGCCTCTAAAATTTGCTATTTCTATCAACTGTTTTGGAGTGTTGATAAAGATAGAAAAAGCATTGTTATAAAAAAAATCCCAGCTATTATCTCGCAACAGTTGGGTAATAATTCCTATCTTTACACATATAATTAAAAACTCATATATAGAAACATGAGTTAAACCAAAAAAGTAATAAAGAGTATACAATACTATATACAATACTAACAGCGATACTATCGTGGATCTAGTGGTCTTCGTTTTATTTGATGCTACAAAACTTTGATAGAGAGACTTTACAGGGCTAGACTCAGAGTGGATCGCATTTGGATCTTTGTAGCTAGAACCGAAAAATGCAGTTTTTACTTTCTCATCAAAAAAATTATATATCACACTAAAAGTTCTTGTAGGTGGCTCTTTGGTCGTTAGGTTAATGCTAAACTGACCTTCGTTTTCCTTATAATCGCAGCCATGGTCTCTTACCCCGTAATATATGGTGCCGCTTTTGTCTTTTAGCTTGTCTTTTAAGCCTTCCATGTACCCAGTATTATGAACTCTGTTAATATTAACAGGTATATCTCCCTGGGTTTCGTCAGGGTCATGTTCAGGGAATGTGTCAGAAACACGTATATATAAGCTATTTTTTAGGTTAGTAGGATTAGGAACTCTTGTTACCCTTATGTTGTAGCCGCCCTTGCATTGGTCTTTACAAGCAAAGGTGAAAGTTAATTTTTCACCTTGAGGATGATCTTTCTCCACTTTATGATCATAGTTAGTCCATGCATTAAAACTTTCTCTCTGCGTTGACACTACTAATGATGGGATATAAGTCTTTATCCCTCCTTTTTCTGCAATCTTTTTAGTGGCTTTAGTAATTTCGCTTGCTTTATCTTCAGCAGCAACTAAAGCATCACCAAGGCTTTTAATCAAGTTGCCATCATCCATAGTATTGGATTCAATTTCAACACAATTTTGGCCAGAGTAATAACATGTATTTTTACATGCAAGATTCAGAATGTACGTATCCATCTTACTTTTCTGATCGCTTGAAAGCTTGCTGCAGTCTATATTTTCTCCCTGCTTTATAGAGTTAATATTCCCAATCTCCTTTCTTCTTTTTTCTTGGTCTGGTTTTGAAAAGTCTGAACTCCAGTACTCTTGGCCGGGCAGCCACTTTGCGCTGCCTATCATGAGTTTATTAGGACATATTGTGTACTTGTATTCTCCATTTTGCCATATTGCTTGACATTCATTGTGATTTAAAACATGCGCAAAATACTCTTCTTCTTTATCGCTGCATTTTTCATCAATTTTTACGTACCTGATTTTTGTACTATCCTCTTTACTTTTACACATTTTACTCCCAATAACACTAAAGCTTATTAAATCACCAGCTTTAAGCGCAAATGGCAATGTAACAACAACAGGACCTTTCCCAGGTTGAGCTGGTTGAACTGCAAAATCTTCATACCGCTTAGGACAAAAGTTAACCTTGCTAGGCACTATACTAATTTCTGTTACTTTTACGCTATCTGAGATATGGACACCAGAATCAACCCACTTCTGCTCTGTTGACACTACATCTAATTTCTCGCGCAAGTTTGATAAGCTTTCTGGTTTAATGCAGTGATACTCACAACCGGACAATATAAAGAGTATCACTATCAACAAAAACTTACGCATGACTTACCAAGTTTTGGTTACTTAAATGTTTAAGCATCTGTTACTCATCTTTTAGACTAAGGACCATCTCATTTTTTAGCAGCAGACTCATTAGACTTACTAGACCCACTCACATTATCTCTAGCCTTATTAGCCTCCTTGGCAGCTCCAGCAGCATCCCCAGATTTAGCTTTAGCAATGGCCCCAGCAATAGCTTTACCTGCAGAAAAGGCCTTTGACATCATTTTTGCAGGTGTATCACCAGAACCGAGTGCTGCCCTGTAATTACCAGAAAGTTCTGCAGCCATTCCTGGTAGAATATTTAAAAAGTGATAGAACAGAAACAATATTAGAGCTAATTTTAGTAATTCCCCGATGAGAGAACTGCCAAATTCCATGTATGTAAAGCTAAATAGACCAAGTATGCTGCTCTTTTTAAAGCTATAATTTTGCATCATACATGCAAGAGTACCCTCATTGTGATCACATTCATTGCTTTTCAGTTTAAACCATTGTTTTTCATTGCCTAATATTTTGATCTTTTCTTCTTCAAATGTTAAATTTTTAAAATAGATTTTATCACATGCTATGAACATAAAGGATAAAAACGCAAAAAGCATAACTGGGTATAGACTATAGGTAATCAACTCCCTTATCCACCCATCAAAGTATCCCTTAGTGTGTTGGAATAAAACCATAGGGATGAACAAAGGTGACAAGATGATTATCACACTTAGAGCAACTAAAGATAAAATAAATACGTAGCATATCCACAAAATAACCATCATCATCATAACAGCCATGAATATGGCAACAATAGCTATTAAAATTTGCCCACCGGCAAAAATGATACCGATTATCGAGCCTGCAGCTAACAAGGCAGGAGCAGCACCTAGTAAAATAGCCAATATCCCTACACTTCCAGTACCAATTTTGCCACCAATCCCATCTAAAGGCGCTCCTAAGTAAAATAGAATTCTACAATCGAGTCTGTCCCAAGGTGCAAGATAACTGTAAGATACCTTCTTTCCTGTACGAAGAGTATATTCATAATCTGTACCTGCATTGTAATTACATATATTCGTACTCTCAGATGATGCTTTCAATACTATTTCTGACAAACCATTTGAAAGTTTTGTCAATTCCCCATAATAATGAGACATGGTATCGCCTGTTGTGAAATAAATCACTAAAGCAAATTTAATGATCAACATATACATTTCTTGAGGACTGCGAACACCACCAGACATGGCTTTTATGGAGAACAGTATTAAAGCTAAAACTAAGACAGCAGTTACAGTGTTCTTTAGTCTTTTCTGTGCTACAGATAAGAAACTACCCTTCTTATTTCCATCTTTGTCCATAAGTAGGTTGCCACTTGAATCACGACCAGCCACTAAATTATCTAAGGATTCCTTAATGCATTGCACTATCATAGAAGTTATGGGAACAGGAGCCAGTGATTTGCTTCCCGCTTGATTGTAGCAAGCTTCAGAGACATACTGGCTAAAACAACTGGCATTATTATAACCTGCAAAAATTTTTCCCCCTTTTTCCTTATTTCTTATAGTAGTTCTATAATCATCATTACTACCCATAGGAACTTCTTCTTTCCCTGTGCCATCCTTATTTTTGAATATCATCACAGATTTTTCACACATAGGAGCAATTGGGTCAGGTGGCAATTCTGTGCATCCCATATCAACCCCTTGTGGCCAAGGAGTCATTTTAATACCAAGTGTACTAACACTTTCTAACTCCACACACAACCTGCCCATTTTTTTTACTGCCTTGAATGTTGACCCATGTATGGTTTCGCGCTGTCCAGCTTTCAGAACTTTACACTCTAGGTCACCATCAACCTTTGGAGACCACCCTTCCTTTCCATAGTTAAGCTCTTTCTCTCTTACATCGAAGTCTTTTTCTATTTCTTCATATGATTGAAATAACTTGCCAAATGTTAAAGGATTTCGATGACATATTTCTATATACTCACTATATTGCGCACCATTTTTTGGCCAGTAATAGTGTTTTCTATCAACATTAACAATATCCCAATCAGTAAAGTTTAAAATTTCTTTTTCTGTCTGTTTTCCATCTTTTTTTGATTTTTCTTGTAATGCAGAAAAATATTCATCCTCAGTTTGATAATTTTTATCCGTGTAATCACTATAACTTGTGTTTTCTAGTTTGAAGTTTTTATATTTCCCCTCGTGATCGCGTGCAACTGGATGCCTAACAAAACTATGTTGACAAACAACAAGCCCTCCTATCGCTTTCCAGACCCCAACGATTGCAGCTATCATTCCGACAACGACAAGAAGGGTAAACAAACCAGCAGAAGAAACGATCAAAACAATACCAGTAAATATTGCACCAACAGCAATCGCTATTCCTGCAATTGCTGCAGCCGTCTTAAATGCTCCACAATCAGGGTTAGAGGCGCGACTAAAGCTGCCAGTAGAATTAAACCTACTAACGAATTCCGTCTTTTCAGTACCACTTACCTCATCTGCAAACACTGGATATGAGAGTAAAAAATCAATATTTAATAAAAATATCGCAATTAATAGCAATGACAGCTTAGTCTTAAACATTTTTTACCTTCTGACAGAATATAGGCAACCATACTTTTGGATCATCTCCGACCTCTTTTAGTATATCATGTAACAATAGAACACTTTCTGCACGTCCGGATAACACGTTGACTATATCATCTAAGCCTTTTAAGTCTATTCTAGCCACAACAGCATTGACTCCTTGCTTTACCAAAAAAAATCTAGTGCTTGGATCTGTGTGTTTAATTAGTATGTACTCACGTTCAGTTAACATAAAAACATCCCGATAGACACTAGTAGCTTTCAGATTTGGCAAAAAAATCTGTGTTGCTGTTTGCTGTACAAGCGTATCACTAATAGCACTTTTACTTGCATCTTCAACACTCTGAGTAGCGAAAATCACAAAAGCATTTAATTTCCTCAGCACTTTCAACCAGTCTTTTATCTTAGGTGCAAAAACTGGATTATCTATTAACGCCCATGCCTCATCAAGAACGATAATAGATGGAGTGCCATCAAGAGATATACTAATCCTATGAAACAAATAAATCAAGACCGGTCCAAGAGCAACGGGATCTTTGAGCAAGCTAGCCATTTCAAAGCCAAATACCCTTGCTTTTGAGAAATCTAACAAGTCTTCTTTATTGTCAAATACTGCAGCATGAGAACCATCACCATGCCACATAGATATTGCTCCAGCTAGAGTATCAGGGCCTGCAAGCCCTAAAAATGGTACGAGATTTCTTAAAAATCTGTCTTCTTTTCTCAATTTAAAATTTCCTTCAATTGCATCATTAATTCGTGCAATATCCTCTGAAGTGAATTTATCGTTGTATACCGAGATTAAAGATTTTATCCACTCCATTAAAAATGTTCTATTATCAGGAGTATCGTCAAGTTGTAGAGGATTAAAATTTGTTTTAGTTCTAGGTTCTATTATAGTATAGATACCACCAAGTGCTCTCAAAAAAATCTCTGCACCACGATCTTTATCAAAAAAGAATATTCTTGGAGAAAATTTCATTGCTTGAGCACATAAGAAATTCATTAAAACAGTCTTACCAGCACCAGTTGGCCCAATTATCATAGTGTGCCCAACATCCCTTATATGAAAGTTGAAGAAAAATGGGGTGCCAGATGTTGTGTCAAAAACTGTAACAGCATCTCCCCAGTGGTTATTGAATTTTTTACCAGTAGGATAATTATGTTGAGATGCAAAACCGGCCAAATTAAGACTACTTATTGTACCTTTTCTTACTATATAATCGAAATTACCAGGAATTTGTGCCCAAAATGCTGGTTCAAGATTAACTCTCTCACGGATAGGGTAAACACCGCAATTAGAAAGCTCTGATTCTACCAACGACAAAGCATTATCCAATGATTTAGGGCTTTTCTCTATACATAGGATAGTTAAGTGATGTTCACCAAACGCAATCTTACCGCTCATTGCATCATCAAGTGCATGAGAGATTTCTGCTATTTGAGAAATAGCTTTATCTGCAGATTGTATCATCCGATTTTGCTGTATCTGCATTTTTGCAATTGCCATCTGCCTATTTGTAAATTGGAAAGACTGCGTAATAATAAATTCGTGGTCGAGTTGTAAAAATGTATCGAGCATACCTGCAGAAGTATTATTTCCATATTCTTTGATACTAACTATTCCAGCGTATTTACTTTCATTATGAGTCACAACCTGTATCATCTTACGACCAAAAAATAACCTATGTACCGGTAAGTATCTTGATATTTCAGTTTTTAGCGGAAGGAGTGTATTTGTAACAAAGCCACAATTTACAATCCTAGATAGAAATTCCATTATTTCACAGAATAGGCCGTTTGGGGTTTCTTTTACTTCAAGGATTTTAGGTGAGTAATTCCTAAGGCTCGTTACCACACGGTTTGTTGTCTCCTCTAAATCTTCATAAGTAGCGCGCATATCGCTTTCCCAAGCATGTTTTGATGTTACATGTCCGAATTTTTTTAGTAGGTGCGATAGAAATTCTACTCCTTTTGTATCTGCCCTACGAATAATTGTAATGTATAAGTCATTAATAAACGATTGCCTTGTTGCATGTTTTTCTCTCCATTTTAGATTTACGTGGTTAGCAAAAAAGTTCGGCAAATTCTGACTTGCAAACTCATCGGAAAAAATGTTTTTCTTACGCCTAATGGTGTGGAAATATAAACTAAATGCCGGGGATGAAATGCTTCTTAGCATCTGATTCCTGATCTTGTTTTGTATTACCAAATCTTCATCATCGGCTGTTTCAAATGCGAAGCCATTTAATTTGATAAACTTCACTAACCAATTTTGTTTTGTTATTAAGGTTGTGCTGTTCCAGTAACAAGAATACGGTATAAACTCTGCAGCGTGAACCTCCCTGCCCAGAATAGATTTATTCTTCGATTGAATAGCTCTAAATCTCAGCATCGCATATTTTCAAGCAACATCGTAAGAATTGGCTCCGTGATAAAAACGATTTAAACACTTGGAGCATTTTCCTAATTTTACCATAAATAATTCAATAAACAATGGTTCTTTCGCAGAAGCTATATAACCAAGTCCGTGTATCCCGAATAACATCAAGAAAGTTCTAAGATCATTTGAATTAATGAAAATTAGCATGCAAGTTAGAACGTTTAATATTGCAAACATATAACTCACACCAAAAAGCATTGCAGGTCTTGTAAGACCTTTAAACAATTGATCTGTTTGTATACTACCTGTAGACATATCCTTGACCTTCTAATTAATAGCTCTAACACTAATACTACATCATTAATTAAAAATCTATTGAAATCAGTAGCACTTTAGGTAAGATAAGATAAGTAATTTAGCCCTAATGATGATGAGTTGGCCGTTTCAAGAAGCAGAAAAAATATTACAAGAGTTTCCTAACAAAAAAGAGATAATATTTGAGACTGGCTATGGACCTTCAGGTTTGCCGCATATTGGTACTTTTGGAGAAGTTTTTCGTACTACAGTTGTTGCAAATGCACTAAAGAAAATAGCTCCTAGTATACAAATCAAAATCATTGCAGTATCTGATGACATGGATGGTTTGCGAAAAATACCAGACAATGTGCCAAATCAGGAGATGCTAAGGGAACACTTAAATAAGCCACTAACCACGATACCTGACCCATTTGGCACTCATGAGAGTTATGGTCATCACATGAATTCATTGCTGTGTAAGTTTCTTGATTTATTTGAGTTTGAATACGAGTTTAGAAGTGCTACAGAGTGCTATAAATCTGGTGTTTACGATGAAAAGCTCTTACTTTTGCTGAAAAATTACGATAAAGTGATGGATGTAATGCTTCCATCTTTCCGAGAAGAAAGACAGCAGACCTATAGTCCATTCTTGCCGGTATGTCCAAAAACTTCCCAAGTTCTACAAGTTCCAGTGATTGAAAGGAATACAGACAAAGGAACAATCACATACGAAGATGCAAATGGAGAAAAAATAGAAGTTCCAGTGACAAAAGGAAGATGTAAATTGCAATGGAAACCAGATTGGGGAATGAGATGGGCCGCATTTGGAGTTAATTACGAAGCTCATGGAAAAGATTTGACTCCATCTGCTGTGCTTTCAAGTCAAATATGCAAGATACTTGGAGAAAAGCCACCACTGCTATTTTGCTACGAGTTTTTCCTTGATAAAGAAGGAAAGAAGATATCGAAATCAAAAGGAAATGGTATTTCAATTGAAGAATGGCTTACTTACGCACCAACAGAGAGCTTGGCGTTATACATTTTTCAGAGTCCAAAAAAGGCTAAACGTTTATATTTCGATGTTATACCAAAATCAACTGATGAATATTTGGAGTTTGTTAAGCGTTATAATGAGAGTGAAGAAAAGGATGTAAACAGTCCTGTATGGCACATTCACCAAGGTAGAGTTCCAAACGTAGAAACTTCAGGCATAAATTTCTCATTGCTTTTAAACCTAGCAGCAGCCTGTAATGCTGAAAACAAAGAGATTCTTTGGGGTTTTATATCCACTTATGCACCGGACGTTACACCAGAAAGTAGCAAAATGCTCGATAGGCTTTCAGATTTCGCAGTTAGGTATTATCACGACTTTATCAAGCCAACAAAAGCGTATAAGGCTCCAAATGAAAAAGAGAAAGAAGCGTTGCTAGATTTAAAGAAAACCCTGCATTCCCTGCCTATTACCGCCACTGCTGAGGAGATTCAATCCCAGATCTTTTCCATCGGAAAAAGGCACAATTACAGCAACTTACGCGATTGGTTTCAGCTGCTATATGAAACGCTTCTTGGCCAAGAAACTGGGCCGAGAATGGGGTCTTTTATAAAGCTTTATGGAATAGATAATACTATCTCTCTTATAGAAAGTGCTATTGAACGTACACTTTAGCCTGAGCTCTCTAGTTTTAAATTAGGTACAAAAATTACTTGACAACCTTCGCCGTTACCCTTATCATAGTAGTGAAGCTATTCATTTAGCTTCAATCTGTGCAGATTAAACGACGAAAGTATCACGGTTGGCGTCTTATGTTTAATTTTTTGCACTATGTGCATCTCATGTCTTTA
>JAISAR010000066.1 GCA_031266615.1 Rickettsiales bacterium | reverse complement strand
GCTGAATGTAGAAAAAATGAAAAAGACATGCAGCCGCTATAATTTGATACAATCCGCCAAAAAATACCCTGAGTTTTTTACTGAATTTTGTCATTGAGCCTGCAGATCAAAAACAAGTTTTGAGTCAGAAATACCCTTAGTGCTATGATAATGAAGTCGGCGGAATTTGTCAAGTAGTTTTTTTGTCTCATGACACACGCTGCCATGCAATAAGTTTATTGACTTCATAGCAAGAGTTACTTTAAATTAATAACTGTTGTTGCAGTTAAATATTAATGACTTTTTTCTTTTATTTTTTTGCAATTCTTAGCATTTTATCTGCTGTTTGTGTGATCAGCGCAAGGAATCCTGTGCATGCAGTATTATTTTTAATTTTCACTTTCGTTAACTCTGCAGCTCTTTTTATCCTT
Source organism: Rickettsiales bacterium (assembly GCA_031266615.1). Taxonomy (GTDB): domain Bacteria; phylum Pseudomonadota; class Alphaproteobacteria; order Rickettsiales; family Anaplasmataceae; genus Wolbachia. The sequence goes on along the minus strand of JAISAR010000066.1, from coordinate 8,547 downwards.
CTTGGAGCTGAGTTTATTGCTATGATGGTGCTGATAGTATATATCGGGGCAGTTGCAGTGTTATTCCTTTTTGTAGTTATGATGCTCGATATTGACTACATAAGATTGCGTCAGGGTTTTGCAAAGCATCTGGCTGTTGGTGCTATATTATGTGTCGTGTTTTTTCTCATTATCAGTTTTGTAATCCGCAGCTCAGCACTTAATATAAGCAATGTTATAAACTATAATGCCAATAATGTGAAAGCCATCGGTAATTTGCTGTACACTGACTATATGTACGCCTTTCACCTTTCTGGCATTTTGCTACTTATTGCAATTGTGGGTGCAATTGCTCTTACTTTGCAGGACAAGAAAAAGGGAATCAAAAGACAGAATGTATTAAAGCAATTGACACAATCCTCATCTGTAAAGTTGGTTAAGGCTAAATTTGGAAAAGGAGTGGAATGGAAATAGGATTAAATCATTTCTTGGTAGTTGCCGCTATTTTATTCACTATTGGAGTGTGCGGTATTTTCATCAACCGTAAAAGCATAATTAACATATTATTATCAATAGAGGTATTGTTGCTAGCAATTAATATCAATTTAGTCGCTTTTTCTGCTTTTACGAATGATATAGTTGGGCAAATTTTTGTCATGTTTGTGTTGACTGTTGCCGCAGCGGAGTCAGGAATAGGACTTGCAATATTGGTTGTATATTATAGAAGCCGTGGCAATATAGATGTTGAACGAGCAAACTTAATGAAAGAATGAAGGTATGACTGATATACTAAAATTAATAGTGTTTTTGCCACTTTTTAGTTCATTATTTGCAGCGCTTTTTAGAAGAGATATTTTTAGTCAGTTAATAACAACTGCAGGAATTGGAATATCTGCTGTTTTATCTTGGTATGTTTTTTTCACCTTCTCCCAAAATTATCATTTGAGTTTATTTCCTTTGTTTTCGTTGAGCGTCCTAAAAGTAAATTGGGCGATTAGTGTGGATGCCCTCTCATCTTTGATGTTGATTGTAATTACCACCGTTTCGCTGGTAGTTCATCTCTATTCTATCGGTTATATGAAACATGATAAGGGAAAGTCTAGGTTCTTTTCTTGTTTATCACTGTTTACGTTTTGCATGATTGTACTGATTGTGAGTGACAATTTTGTGCAGCTTTTCTTTGGCTGGGAAGGAGTTGGCTTGTGCTCTTATTTACTCATAGGATTTTGGTTTCAAAAATATTCTGCAAATAATGCAGCATTTAAAGCATTTGTTGTAAATAGAGTAGGAGACTTTGCGCTATTAATTGGAATTTTTCTTATTTATTACACATTTCATTCTTTGAAATTTGCTGAAATTTTTGACACAGCCGATCTTCTTGGTGCACAGAACATTAGGGCGTTCTGTTGTGAATTCAGAGTGGTTCATATAACATGCATATTACTTTTTATTGGCTGTATGGGAAAGTCTGCTCAGCTTGGTTTGCATGTTTGGTTGCCAGATGCAATGGAAGGACCAACTCCTGTCTCTGCACTCATTCATGCAGCAACTATGGTAACGGCAGGTATATTTTTAGTAGCAAAATGTTCTCCATTGTTTGAGCTGTCAAATGTAGCACAAGAATTGATAGTGATTGTTGGTGCGCTTACTGCCTTTTTTGCAGCTACCGTTGCAATTACTCAGAACGATATAAAGAAAATAATTGCTTATTCAACTTGCAGCCAACTTGGTTATATGTTCATGGCATGTGGCCTTTCTGCTTACAATGTCGCTATTTTTCATTTAATGACACACGCCTTTTTCAAGGCTTTATTATTTCTTAGCGCAGGTAATGTGATTCATGCAATGCATCATGAACAAAATATTCAGAAAATGGGAAACTGCTGGAAAAAAATTCCTTGCACTTACGCTCTCATGTGGGTTGGATCTCTTGCACTTTCTGGAGTATTTCCATTTGCAGGTTTTTATTCAAAGGACCTAATAATTGAGCATGCTTATAGTGCTGATAGTTTTGCTTTTGTAATGAGCTTGGTTGTTGCGTTCTTTACGGCGTTTTATTCTTGGAGATTATTGCTTCTTGTATTTCATAGCCAAAAACAAAGTAAAATTAATATACATGAAGCACCGAAAATTATGCTTATACCGCTACTAATACTTGCTTTAGGATCGGTATTTTCTGGAATATGGGGAGCAAATGTTTTGAATATAACTAGTAATGCGTTTTGGAAATCAAGTTTAGTAGTTGTTAATGAGCATGAAGTCCATAATTTCTTTATAAAGTTACTACCAACTCTAGTGAGTCTAAGCGGAATAGCGCTTGCGTACTTGATTTACCGCTATCAAAAATTTCAGCAGATTAAAAGTAAATTTTTACTTAAATTTTTGCAGAATAAATGGTACTTTGATGAGGTATATGATTTTGTCATAGTTGTACCGATGAAGTTCATATCTAGGTTTCTATGGAAGTTTGATGTTAAAGCTGTTGATTCATTTGGACCAAATGGTGTGGTAAGTCTGGTTGATGAATGTTCAAAAAGTTCTATAAAGTTACAGACAGGCTATATATTTGATTATGCGTTTATTATGTTTGTTACTTTAATAATCGGTGCTTTGTATATTATTGGAATTAAATAGAAAGTGTTGTTACTTAGTATATTCTTGCTTCCACTAATAGGAGCGCTGATTTTATCTCTAATCAAGATCAATCATAAATCCATATACCTAAGATTCCTCTCTCTATTTTTTGCTGTACTGCCATTTTTACTTAGCATTGTAGCTTGTATAGGATTTGATTATAACAATGCGGACTTCCAGCTCGTTAGCTACCCAATTAGAAACGCAGGAATAGGGGTGGATGGTATATCGCTACCTTTCCTTCTACTCACAACTTTCTTATTTGTTATTTGTATACTCTACAATTGCAAAATGAGTTATACGACTCTCAAGCCGTATATGGCATTATTTTTGCTGCTTGAAAGTTTTGTAGTCGGTTTCTTTATTTCACTGAATGCCGTAAGCTTTTATGTATTCTTCGAAACTGTTCTAGTACCAATGTTCTTTATTATCGGCATTTGGGGAGGAAAACAAAGGGTGTATGCAGCATTTAAGTTGTTTCTCTATACACTTGCCGGTTCGTTGTTGTTTTTGCTTGGGTTAGTGTATATGTATAATGTCTTTGGAACATTCGATATACAAAAATTAGCCACGTTAATGCCAAGTCTTGATCTTGGGGTGCAGTCATTGTTGTGGATTGCATTTTTTGTCTCTTTTGCAATAAAAGTACCGATGTTTCCGTTCCACACTTGGCTCCCTGATGCGCATGTGCAATCGCCAACTTCTGGATCGGTAATTTTAGCTGGCCTGCTTATTAAAATGGGAGGATACGGATTTTTAAGGTTCTCTATTCCAATGCTTCCTCAGGCAAGTTTCTATTTTTCAAATTTCATTGTTGTGTTAAGCGCAATTGCAGTAATATATGCTTCACTAGTTGCATTTGCTCAGGACGATATAAAGAAGCTAATAGCTTATTCTTCAATAGCGCACATGGGAATCGTAACTGCTGGCCTCTTTTCATTTTATGAGGAGGGGGTACTTGGTGCTGTGTTTCAAATGATTAGTCATGGCCTTATTTCTGCTGCTTTATTTTTGTGTGTTGGGATGCTATATACTCGAACTGGAACTTTGGAGATTGCAAAGTATTTTGGCATAGTAAACACGATGCCAAAATTTGGTTTTATGTTTATTTTATTTTCAATGGCCTCGATTGGGCTGCCTGGAACGTCTGGGTTCATAGGTGAGTTTTTGGCTATGATTGGAATGTTTAAGAGCATAGGATTTTTTACAGGGTTTATCGCACTTGGTACTATTTTGAGTGCAGTTTATATGCTGAGTTTATGTAAGCAAACAATATGGGGAGTCAGCTATTCTAAATTATTGAATAATCGTCTAGATGGCATAGAATTTTCTATCTTAATTCTGCTTGCAATGCTTGTTATTTTACTTGGATTTTACCCAACTCTTGCATTAAATTATTTGAAGCCATGTATGGCAAATTTATTAGTCAAGTATAACGTCCTATGAGCTATATACAGATATTGCCAGAAACGTTCTCTATTGTTTCCTCACTAGTATTGTTGCTGCTTGGGATTGTGTTCAACCGCCGTACTATTAACTTGCTAGCATTAGGCTGCACAGCGATTACCTTGATTGTTTTAGTCCTCTTAGCAGAAAATAATGAAGTTTTTTTCTTCAATTCATTGTTAAAACTCAACTTATACATCAGATCGGCCCAAGGGTTGATCCTTACCGTAGGAGTTTTAGTACTCTTACTGCTGAATTTATCAAAATATGACTATAAATATGAATTTTCAATATTGATTCTTTTTGCGCTGTTTGGCATGATGACTCTGGTTTCAGCAAATAATTTAATTTCTTTTTATTTAGCTTTTGAATTGATGAGTATACCTTTATATGTTCTTGCGAGCTTTAATAAAGATTCAGTTTATTCATGCGAAGCAGGAGTGAAATATTTTACGCTCAGTGCGTTATCTTCCTGCATCATGTTGTACGGAATGTCGCTACTTTATGGATATACAGGACAAATCGATTTTTCTCAGTTAAGTTCATTTGTACAAAATCATCAGGTAACCTATGGAATAGTTTTTGGGTTGGTCTTTATCCTTATTGGTTTGTGTTTCAAGCTTGCTATTGTTCCTTTCCATATGTGGGCTCCAGATGTCTATCAAGGTGCACCTACCATAGTAACTGCGTTTTTTTCTACTGCTCCAAAAGCTGCACTTGTAACATTTTTAATTAGACTGATGAATGAGGAATTAGTAAATGTCAAAAATTATGTTCAACCTGTTCTTTTATATGTTTCAGCATTATCTGTGCTTATCTCAGCTTTTGGGGCTTTACGACAAAAAAACCTAAAAAGGCTGCTCGCTTACAGTTCAATTGGTCATGTTGGCTTCATATTTGCTTCGCTTTCTATTTTTACGCGGGTGGGAACAGATAGCTCCTTGACGTATTTGATGATGTATATTGTTACGAGTATAGGGCTGTTCTCATATTTCATACAAATTGACGATGACGATTGCAGCATTGCAAACTTATCTGGTGTAGGGAAAAAACACCCGGTTTTAGCATTTCATCTTTCTATACTATTGCTTTCTATGGCGGGAATACCGCCACTTGCAGGTTTTTTTGCTAAACTGTTTATATTTAAAGGTCTAATAAACTCAGGCTTTATCAGTCTATCTTTGATCCTTGTAGTAGCAAGTGTTATATCATGTTACTACTACCTAAATATCATAAAAGCTATGTATTTTGATAAGGCTAGTGGTAATAAAATTACTTACCCTAAGGGGCTATTCATCATCACTTCAGTGGCTTCCTTAATCAATATCATTCTTTTTATATATGTAGAGGATTTATACTCGCTAATTCACTTAGTAACTAAAGGGTTATAAAGTGATTCCTGAAATATTCGAGGGCTTTCATATTCATCATTACAAAGAAGTCTCTAGCACTAATAGGGAAGCATTGGACTTAATTGATAAAGAGATATCAAATGAAACCGTCATTATTGCCGATAAGCAAACAGATGGTAGAGGGCGCACCGGAAAAAGCTGGGTTTCTCCAAAAGGCAATTTTTGTGCAAGTTTAATTACAGATCTCTTACATAATCGTTCTGGTATCATTCCAACGCTGGATTCCAGAGTCACGCGCTGGAATGATAGAGAAAACCTAAGTGAGTTAACAGAATTGACTTTTGTTACTGCTATTGCTGTTGGCAATACATTATCATCATTTATAGGTGATAGTAACATTCAATATAAATGGCCAAATGACATTTTGGTAGATGGTAAGAAAATAAGTGGAATATTGCTTGAAAAAAAATCTAATTCAAATTGGTTAGTTATAGGAATTGGAATTAATATTGATCATGCACCACTTTCAGAAGCAACATGCGTTAGCAGCTATGGCGAATCTGTGTCTAACACAGATCTATTAAAAGAACTAATAACAAACTTTAATAAACTAAGAAAACAGTGGTTATTTGACGGGTTTCATACTATAAGAGAAATGTGGCTGAAAAGAGCATTCAAAATGAATGAACAAATCAGCGTAAAGTTAGCTGGCAAACTGCATGAGGGGATTTTTATTGATATAGATAAAAGCGGCAGGTTGGTATTGCAGCAAAAAGATGGAAGCTTAATTTATTCTGATGCAGGTGAGTTATTTGTTGATAGTGCATTATGAATACATATGTAATTTTTGCTTACCTTGTTGGCTTTGCATTGATTGCTGGGGAGCTGATTTTTACTATTTCTTGCTATATCAAAAGCAAAAAAATCCTAGAAAGCCTTAAAAATAATAATGAAGAAAAAACATAAGCGATTACTTATAGCTTCAGGAGTTTTCTTCTTTTTAAATTGCGCAGTCTTTTTTATTTTAACAACGCTCAAAGAAAATATCTCATTTTTTTATACAGTAAGTGAAGCGATAGTTTTACCAAACAATCAAAAGCCAATCCGTATCGGTGGAATGGTTGTTGAGGATAGTGTGATACGCAGCGAAAGTGAAGTGGTTTTTCAAATGACAGATTTTAACAAGAGCGTTGTGGTAAAATATCAGGGAATACTCCCACCAATGTTTTCAGAAAAAAGTGGTATTGTTGTACAAGGTAAAATGCTCAACAATGGCGCCTTTTTGGCAGACACAGTGTTTGCAAAACATGATGAGAATTATATGTCTCGAAAGCAAGTAATAAAATAGAGAATTTTTTATTTCGTACGTACATAGCGAATAAATTTTCTTACATATTCATTTTTAGTATTTTTTATTTCTTGAACAGTTCCATGGGAGATGATGCTTCCTTCGTATAATACTGCTATTTTATCAGCTATTTTAAATGCGCTATGAATATCATGTGTAATCGTGATAATCGTAGGATTAAGATCTCTAGACAGCTTTATTATTATCTCGTTTACTGTATCTGACATAATTGGGTCTAGTCCTGAAGTTGGCTCGTCCAATACAATAATTTCTGGGTTGTGTGCAATTGCTCTTGCAAGCGCTACCCTTTTTTTCATTCCACCTGATAGCTCTATCGGAAACATATCTGCTATGTTTTTCTCCAGCCCGACATCGTTTAACTTTTCAATTGCTAATTGCTTTGCCTCCTTTTTGTTGATATTGAAGCGTTTCGTGTAATTAAAAGATATATTTTCCCAGACTGTAACATAGTCGAATAAGGCGGAATTCTGAAATAAAACTCCAAATTTATTTTTGCTTTTGCTATTTATTTTAATAGACCCTAAGTCCGGTGCCAGCAAGCCGATGATTGTTTTTGTTAATACAGATTTGCCACTTCCTGAACCACCGAGTATGACTAGTGATTCTCCTTTGAATATATCAAAACTTATGTTGTTTAGTATCGTTTTATCATCAAAAGATAAGCTTAAGTTCGATATTGATATTATGGGACTATGCATGTATCAAAGTAATCATGTAGTTTGCTAGAATAATCAGTATGGATGATAAAACAACAGTTGATGTTGTAGCAATGCCAACTCCTCGAGCACCTTCTCTGCAGTGGTAACCGTAATAGCAGCTTGAGACAGAAATTATGACGCCAAAAGCAGTTGCCTTTATTAGCCCAGTGATAAAATCGTCCATATTAAAGAATTGAGCTGTATATTTTACGTATATATTCACATTGTGGTTAAATTCAAAAACTGCAGTAATATATCCCCCGAATATTCCTATTAGATCTGCACATACTGTAAGTATAGGGAATACTATAACTGACGCTAAAATCCTTGGTGCAATTAAGTATTTGAAAGGGTCGATGTTCAAGGTTGTAAGTGCATCTATTTGTTCGGTGATGCGCATTGTGCCAATTTCTGCTGCAATTGATGATCCAACTTTTCCTACCATTATTAAGCTGATTAAAACTGGCCCTAACTCTTTGATGATGGTGACCGTGACAAGTTTGGGTATTACTTGCTCTTGACTAATCAATGGACCACTCAAGCTGCTTTGCAAGACTATCACTGCTCCTATAAAAACCCCTGTAAGTCCAACAATTGGCAAGGAAAGAAAGCCTATCTCTATAATTTGTCTTGCTATGTTGCTTAAATAGTATGGCGGTGTAAAGCAGTGATATAGAGATTGAATAAAAAATATGAATGCACTACCAAGCCTCAACAAGAGGTTGATAAAGCACCTGCCGATTATTCTAATACCATTTATATTAAAAGAGTTCACTTTGTATTTGTCTCAGCCAAAAATCAGTTTTATTGAAAATTTTTGTTAACTTCATCGCAGAGTATAGCTAAGATATGTCCTAAGTTCAATATACTTTAGACTTCTCGCATAACAAACTTCTGGCAGTGCGTTGGATGAAACGAAAAAAACTGCTTGACAAATTCTTTCAACCCCATTATCATAGTATTGAAGCTATTCATTTAACTTCGCAATCTGCAGATTAAAACGACAAAGGAAACTTTGTATTTGGCGTCTCATGTTTAAATTTTTGCACTATGTGCACTCCATGTCTTC
>JAISAR010000047.1 GCA_031266615.1 Rickettsiales bacterium | reverse complement strand
GTTTTATTGTCTTTTTCCTCTGTCTGGTAAATTTCTTAAATATTATAGCTTAGACTAGTTGCGTTTAAAAGCAGCTAAATTGCAGCGTTTAAGGCATAAAAACGCCAATACTGAAAATAGATAATGACCAGGGCTTCTTTTGCCTTTTCTTCCCATTTAGTAAATTTCTTAAATATTTATAGCTAAAGCAGTTCAAAAGCCTGTGAAGGGTGTCATTCCAGCGCGTGACGCTGGAATCTAGGAAAGTTTGCTTGTAAGCAAGCAAACTAATTTTGTGAACATAGAAAGTAGCTAATCTTAATTTAAAACACAATATTTTAATTATTATGGAAAGACTGGATCCCAGTGTCGGAGCACTGGGATGACACCCTCGTGGTAGGCTCAAATCACGACGTTCGTACAGTTGTGTGTCAGCTACTTACATGACGCCACTTTTGCTTCAATATTTACCACGCTCCTAAATAGATACATTAAATATAGAGTAAGTTTTCCAGCATAGCCTTAGTTTTTTTATACATTCTATTTCTTTCTCTATATTTAAGTATAGGCTTAAAAATAAATGGTAATCCTAGAATTGTTAAGCTTAAAGCTAGAGTTGAAAATATACAAGAAGCTTTGTATTTACTATGTAGCTCTTTCAGGTAAAGTATTAAAAACCTACAAAATTTCTCGTAGGTTTCGTTGATGTCTGCTCTGCAATTAGCTTTGTTGATAAACATGTCTATTGCAGTGTAACCGTCTTTGCACTTAATGCTAAGGTCTGCTCCTTTCTCTATTAACAGCTGGGCTATATCAAAATAATCCCTTTGAACAGCAAGGTGCAGAGGTGTATAACTCTGTTGCTCACAGATATTCATATTGGCTTTAACTTCCAGTAACATTTTCACAATTTTTATATGACCTTTTTTAACTGCTAGCAGCAGGGGAGTTCTGTTACATTTGGTGACAACATTTACATCTACCTTAAGCTCCAATAAGAGCCTAACTGCTTTAGTGTCACCATTATAGCTAGCTTTATGTAACCGGGCATTACCATTGAAATCTTGATCATTTGCATCCATTCCCTTTGAAACAAGAAATGTTACCATTTTCCTATTGTTATGCTCAACAGCGCAATCCAACGCATCAAAACCATGGTTGCTTTTTATACAGATAAATTCTTTAAAGTTAGCTTTTGCTTGCTGTTTTTTTACAATAAGCTTCACTATTTGCATTTTATTGTTATATGCCGCTAGGAAGAGCGTAGTATTGTTCTCTGCGTCTTTTGCTTCTATGTTCGCCCCTTTTTTTATCAGATATTCTATAATTTCTTCTCTACTCTCATAATGTGCGGTGCACTGATAAATGGTCAGAAATAAAGGAGTGTGTAAATTATTATCTTCGCATTCAAGATTGGCTCCACTATCAACTAAAGTTTGGACGCTTTTTTTGGAACCGTATAGTGAAGCTATGTGAAGAGGAGTGTAGCCTTCTTTAGCATCTCTTTCATTAATTTTTGCACCTTTTGCGATCAAAAAACTTATTAATTCCGTATCATCTTGTAACGCAGCAAGGTGCAGTGGAGTAAATCCATTTTTATCTTTGGAATTGATTGTCAGTTGGTTGACAAGAAGTTTAGCAATTTTCTTATGTCCATGCATAACAGCATAATGCAGTGGATTTCTATTTTCGCTGTCTACAACATTGAAATCTGCCGCATGCTCTAGCAATGATCTTACCCTAGCTGCATCGCCTTCTTTTGTAAATTTATGCAAAAGAGTGATTCCATTTGCATCTTTTGAGTTAATATCAAATCCACTTTCTACTAATTGGTTTATGTCTTCCTCATGCACCATACCACTTAAACTTCTAGTAAAACCCTTTTGCATTAATAATACTCCTACTTGATTAAGTTTGAGTGAACCTGTAAGAGACATACTGATTGCTTATGCGGAAGGTGGTGTTTTTTTTGCACGCCAAGAAGTGCGTAAGGAACAGTTGGTGAAACAGGTAATAGCAGCCTGGAACAGACCATTATGCTGCGCAAGGTGTAAAGCTAATGGAATGACATTACTTGTTGTAAAAACAAAATGGATCTCTTGCATAACCAATTTATGGTAGGGAATTTTTAGGAGAAACGCAGATGAGCACCGTAGAATACTTGAGGTATTTGAGGAGCGTAAGCAAGTTTCGACACAAAATCAGAAAGCAGGTTATGCAAGAGATCTAATGTTCGTTCATAAATTGCAACCAGCTGCAAACATTAAGAAATTTACTAAGTAAGAAAAAAAGGCAAAAGAAACCCCGTGGGCAGCTTACTTCAAAATATATTGGTAGCTAAGCGATTAACTCGTGACTTCTTCTTTGAGCTGTGCAATTTCAGCTTTAGGAAGACCAGTAGATTCAGCTATCACGTCAACAGATACACCAGCCTTAAGTAGATTTTTTGCAACTTCAATATCCCTCTCTCTTCTGCCCTTCTCTTCCCCAATTTGAATACCTTCTTCCCTGCCTTTTTCATGTCCGATTTGGATGCCTTCTTTCCTACCTTTTTCTTTACCAATTTTGATGCCTTTTTCAGTTGCATCGTCAAGTTTTTGAGCGAGGACAGCCTTCTCATCACGAATACGCTTGATCTCTTGTTCATATGCTATGAACTCCTTTTCTGACCAGTTGAATCTGTTCAGCTCCTCATATGCTTTTTTAATTATTACATCACTTCCTATTATTCTTTCCAATTCCCTTTCACTGGTTTCATCTGCATACTTGAAGAAGTAGACCCATTTTTCGACTATACTCTCCAATTGATCTTCCTTCGTTTTTGAAAATTTTGGCAACTCAATAAATGTAAAATAAAAATCTTTTAAGTCATGCTCATTGGTATCCTCATCCCGAATAGTGTGCTTTGATTTATACTCGGACTTGTCCGGAAACAGGATACAATCTGCTATGGCGATAAAGATAATTTCTTTAAGGTCTTCATATTGATCACCTTTATTAGCCTGTCTTGAATACGCCTTAGCTGCATAGTATTGAGCGCGTTTTTCAAAGCCTTTAGTTTTAGCGACCTGCATTTCAACTATTACTTGCACCCCATTTTCATCCCTACAGAGAACATCTACAATGCTCTGCTTTTTGGAGGCAATTTCAGCATCCATTATAGTGCTTAAAAACTCTATTTCTTTTATTTCATCCTTGCCAGTAAAGCCTAAAATATCATTTAAGAAATGAATAAGAATATCTTTATTTTTTTTAGTACCAAAGATACGCCGAAAGGCTACATCATTTTTAGGGTCGAGAAATTTCGAGAAAGCCACAACTATAGTGCTTAAAAATATTAATAATTATACACAATTCTGTAGAAATATTCAATCTTTTTGTTTCGGATGTATTGGCCTACGAACCCAAGCCTCATCTTGAATTGCAATTATATTAAAAAATTTACCAAGTAAAAAAAAAGCAAAAGAAGCCCTGGTCAATATTTCTTTTAAAACATTGGCATCTTTTCAGCCTTAAACGCTGCAATTTAGCTGCTTTTAAACTACAACTAACCTTGACTTAAACGTTAAGAAGTTTACCAAGCAGAAAAAAAGGCAAAAGAAATCCCGTGGTAGAAGTTGCTCACTTTCTAATCCTGCAAATTGGCGTACTATACTGTCTTGAACGACTTATAAGCGCGTTTCAGCTTGTATAGGCAAAAACCTAGAAGTCTAGGTGAAATTAATAAAGACATGAGGTGCACATAG
>JAISAR010000116.1 GCA_031266615.1 Rickettsiales bacterium | reverse complement strand
ATAGGAAGTGATGTAATAATCAAAAAAGCATATGAGGAGCTAAATAGATTTAACTGGTCAGAAAAGGAGTTCATTGCCTATGAACAAGAGATAAAGCGTATTCGTGATGAGAAGGCTGTTCTCGCTCAAAAGCTTGATGATGCTAGAGAGAAAGGTATAAAAATCGGCAGACAAGAAGGCATACAAATCGGACATGAAAAAGGCAGAACGGAAGGCGAACAACAGGCTAAAATAGCTGTGGCTCAAAACCTACTTAAAGCTGGAGTATCTGTTGACTTGATAGCTGAATCTACTGGTCTTCCTAGAGCTAAAATTGCACAACTCAAAGAAGAAGTCACGAGTTAACCGCTTAGCTACCAATATATTTTGAAGTAAGCTGCCCACGGGGTTTCTTTTGCCTTTTTTTCATTTAGTAAATTTCTTAAACATAAAGATTACACCAACTTTCGTTATCGGGGAGTCGAACAAGATACATAATAGATTCGCTAAACCTCTAATCGTAGGGGAGCTTTTTAATTCACCATTGGGATTTGGTGTTACAACATCTGCTGAAAATTTCATGCATCTGGCTATGACTAGGGTTATGATAAAGAGGAATTTTCTTTAAAGTTTGTAGACAACCTCTAAAACTCTGGAGACTGTTGAGCAACATTAGTACTATTTGTAAGTTGATTGACTTCAGCATTGCTAAGCGTTGTATTTGCTTTATATAAACTGTAACATCCTACTGCAAAAAAAATCGATGCAGCTATAGCAAGTGTAATGAATACCGTCAAATAAGGCATTGTTAGACTTGCAACAACAGCAAGTGTTCCAGCTACCATAAAAGCAACAGAAGCATAGTTACTCTGTTTTCTATCCTGAGCACTTGCTTCTGAAAATTTTTTGTTATTCAAATCTTGATTTTGAGTTCGAAGTCGGGCATTTCCTTCAGTAAGTTGAGTTACTTCATTCAGCTTCTGTTTTGCATCGTTTAGCTCTTGATCTTTCGTTGTGAGTTGAGCGTTAAAATTATCTACAATTTGTTTGTAATTTTCAATTTCTTTTTGTAGGGCATCAGAATTTTGTGTAAGCTGTTTAACATTTTCCTCTGATTCACTCAGTTGTTGTGCTTTATTATTAAGCTTCTCTTCATTCTCGTTTGCAATATTAATGAAATGTTCAAGAGCTTCTTTTAATTCTTTGATCGTTTGATCCTGTTTTTTAATTTTACTTTCTAGATTCACATTTCGACCACTAGAAGTCTGAGGGGTTTCTAATGAGTGATTTCGTTTTGGTTGCGGAGAACTTGGCTCGCTGCTACTACTATACCCAGGATCAGGGTTGGCTTTTGAGGTTGTTTCATCTTTTAATACTACTTTCTTGAACAATTTGGTACTATTTGGATTGCCAATAAAAGCTGATCTAATGTCTTTAACTGATTTTTCTACACGTTCGTTGTTTAGAGAGATAGGTTGATTAGATAACTTACGATTTACGTTACTCTTGCCGATAGCTAGTGCCGTTGCGAAGTGTGCTACTCTAATATCAGCAGCATGGAATTTTTCATCTTTTTCACTATAGTCAACAAAGCCTTCTTTTGCATAAGAATCAATCAGCTTTGTGAATTCATTGCCTGATAGCAGACTGCTAAGTTCAACTTTTCCTCCATCTTGTGTTGGGCACTTAGATAAATTTTCTTTTACTGATTCATGATTATTATACAGCACTCTTGTTATTTCAGATGCTATAAGACCACATGAATTGTTATCTTTTTGAATTGAAATATCCAAAACACACACATTAAAATTTTGTTCTGTCTTGAAAGATTCGATATCTTTTTGAAATTTGCTTTGTTGACCTATATTTGTATTTTGAGTGTCTATGAACAATAAGTTCTTTTTTCCATTTTTATCTGCAAAGAAGTAGAAAACAACCCAGTGATTTTCACGTTGCCTGAGTTCTACAGGACGTCTTCTAATGTAGATTACATCTCTCTTGTTTTGATCTATCGATTGAGATATTTCTCGTAAATCTTTAGTGAAGGTTGTGTCTTGGCCAATGCCTTGATTAATGTCTTGAATCTTAATTATAGGTTTATTTTCATTGTTTCCATCATTATGTAAATCAAATAACGAAGAGAATATCCCTATACCTTCGTAGTAACCTTTTTGATTTGCTGTTCCCGCGAACAACTCTCCAATTGCTTTGATTTCACGAGCGTCAGGTTTTGTACGAAAAATAGATTGTAATTCTTGCTCTTTAGGAGTCATACTCACTACAAACCATAATTAATCTAGTATAACACTAAATACCAATTTTATCAAGCAAATTGTTTTTGAATAAAACTCCTCATATCTTCACTTTTATGATATAAGTTCATACAGTTATGTGCTGAAAAGAAACTATTTAATTGTATTTATCTTGTCTAACGCTCGCTGTAAGATAATACATGCAGCAATTTTGTCATCTATTTTTTTCGATTTTGTGATTGATACTCCGGTAATCTTTAGTGTATGGGCCGCAATAGACGTTGACAAGCTTTCATCTTGTAAATATATACTTGCCTTACATTTTTTTATCATTTTGTTTGCGAATTGGATTATAGTTTCACACCATTCACTTTTTTGCTTCTCTATCTCCAGTGGTAGTCCTATTACTATTGACCCGGCTTCATTTTCTTTGAACATCCTGTTTAAATAACCTAAATCTTTACTTATGTTTTTTCTGTGGTACACACTGTGAGCTGTGGCTATGAGCTGCGTTTTATCACTGAATGCTATACCTATTCGCTTTTCTCCCATGTCAAGACACATTATGCACTTGTTTTTTGGAATAGACTTTAGGAATTCATAAGGATCTCTATGTAGCATTTACTGACATGACAAACACTCATCATAATTGATGTCTGTTTTTTGCTGCAATATTTCACTTTTTTTTAATATGTCGTGCGAAACCTTGTCGGCTCTCTGCATTGACTGTGATCTACAGTAATATAAACTTTTCAGGCCTTTTTTCCAAGCAAGCGCGTGTATTTTGTGCAAGTAACGTTTATGTACGTTAGCAGGTAGAAACAAGTTTACTGATTGAGATTGGCAAATGTAAGGTGTTCTATCGCTTGCGTGTTCTATAATCCATCTTTGATCAAGCTCATACGCTGTTTTAAATGTCAATTTTTCATGTTCGCTAAGGAAATCTAAGTGCTGCACAGAACCTTCATTTGTTGAAATTGAGGACCATATTTTATCATTGTCTTGATTTTTTTCTGCCAATAGCTTTTGCAAGAATTTGTTTCGCACTACAAATGAACCTGTTAGTGTCTTTTGTGTGAATACGTTTGCTGCATATGGTTCTATTCCGGGAGAGGTGTTGCCTGCAATAATAGAAATTGAGGCAGTTGGAGCAATAGCAAGCTTATGTGTAAATCTTTCCATTAGATTGATTTCTTTAGCATCAAGACATGCTCCCTTTTCTTCTGCTAATTTTTTAGAAACCATATCTGCCTGCTCACGTAAATACTTGAATATTTTTTTATTCCACTGTTGTGCTGTTACTGATTCAAAAGGAACCATTTTACTTTGTAAAAATGAGTGAAAGCCCATAACACCAAGACCAATACTACGCTCTCTTGCTGCAGAATATTTTGCTCGCTGTATTTCGTTTGGTGCTTTATTTATGAAATCCTCTAATACATTGTCAAGAAAACGCATTATATCTTCTATGAAGAGTTCATTGTCTTTCCATTCTTCGTAGTATTCAAGATTCACTGATGATAGACAACACACAGCAGTGCGCGATTTGTTTAGATGATCGTAACCTGTAGTTAAAGTGATTTCACTGCACAGATTTGACATTTTTATGTCTAGATTAAGTTTTTTGTAAGACTCTGGCTTATTATTATTCGTTGCATCAAGAAAAATAATGTAAGGTTCTCCAGTTTCAATTCTTGCTGTTAATATTTTGATCCATATATCACGTGCTTTGACGGTTGAGATAACTTTGTTATTATGAGGACTAACCAAATCCCATTCTCGATCATTCTCAACAGCTTGCATGAATTTATCATTTACTATCACGGCATGATGTATATTTAATGCCTTACGATTTGGATCACCTCCCGTTGGCTTGCGTATATCGAGAAACTCTTCTATCTCTGGGTGGGATACAGGAAGGTAAACTGCTGAACTTCCTCTTCTTAAGGACCCTTGACTGATTGCAAGCGTTAGAGCATTTTGCACCACAATAAATGGCACAATTCCAGATGTTTTACCGCTGCCCTTTACACTTTCACCGATTGAACGTAGATTTCCCCAATAACTACCTATGCCTCCTCCGCGTGCAGCAAGCCAAACATTTTCGTTCCATAAATCAACTATTCCCTGCAAGCTATCTTCAGTTTCATTGAGAAAACAAGAGATGGGCAACCCTCTTTTGGTACCACCATTGCTGAGTATTGGTGTTGAAGGCATGAACCACAAGTTGCTCATATAGTCGTAAAGACGCTGCGCATGCTCTTTATTGTCAGAATAATAGCTGGCAATGCGTATGAAAAGATCTTGATAACTTTCATTTTCTATCAGATACCTATCCGATAGAACTGCTTTTCCAAAATTGGTTAATTTACCGTTTTTTTCGTGATTAATAGTGATACTACTCATAAATTCCTCTTTTATTTCATTGTATATAGATACTGCTTTTAGCAATAGTGATCTTTAAGCTGGGCTCTTCGGTTTTTTTTGTGGATGCTGTAGCGCGAACAAGATACCATTAACCTGACTTCCATATATTTTACAGTAACTCATATAACTTATTTGCATATTTATTTCTTTTGCAACGTGTTGGACATAACTTTCTGAGTGGCAAAAGTAATCTCCTTTATTTACAAAGTCAATACCTTCACCTTCCTTTCTTCTTATTAAGCATATGATTGCTCCTTTTTTGCTCATAGATCCTTTTGCTAGTTCCAATTCTGCTCGGAAGTCATGTAGATAATGTAACACTTCGGCAAAAATAATGACATCATACGAGTAGTTTCTTTCTTGTTTAAGGAAATCTGTCATTTCCATGTGTATTAATTCATTATAGACAGGTTTACCCTTTATAAAGCATCCTCTGGCAATATTTAGCATTCTGTTTGAAATGTCAACTCCTGTTATGCAATTTCCAGTATTGTGTATTTTTAAGAAATGACCACATATTCCAGTTCCACAACCAAGATCAAGTATGTTGAGTGCAGAAGTGGAGTTATTAAAGATTTCTGTAATTACCATGTGCGTAAGTTCATGTCCTCTATATTGTTTAGCAATTAACCAATGCTCAACAAAATACTCGCCAGTGTAATCAAAATACTGTTTTATGAGGTTTTTAGGTAATTTTGTGATCGACGCTGGGTTTATCATTTTGTTTATATAGTAAGAAGCTTCTTCATAGTTACTGTCTAGTTTTAGTGTCTTTGTTAAATAGGTATGAGCTTTGTTAATATTTCCCATTGCAAAATGACACCTTCCAATGTTGTACCAAATTACGGGTAAATTGGAGTAGAATATGCTGATCAACCAAAATCTTAGCTTTGCATCTGGTATGTGACCTTTATAGAAGTGATATAAACCGATTTCAATGTTAGTGTTTAATAGGTTTTTGGACTTTTCGAAAAGTGCTGTTGCTTCTCTATAGAGATTATTGTATTGATTTACAGCGAATTGTTTGGTCTTCTTAATATTAAACATACCGATTAACTTGCGAATAAAACTTAAAATAACACTTATAAAGGATAAATTGCTTTTCATACTTTAGATACCCTTGGTGCTTACTATCATTCTTGAGTAGACCTGATTTTTAAAGCATTTTATATTATGGAATATTTTTTTCATTGATCTTTAATTGTATATAATTCTGCTTTAACACTCACTTAAATTATAAATTTTACCTACTTAGAATTACAAGTATATTATTATTGTTGCTAATGTAAGTAAATATTTTGTGTAAAAAAGCGTTGACATATTGCTTATTAGTTTCTAACATGTAAGAAGTTAATTTGATTTTTAGATGTTTGACAAGTTTTATGGTAGAGATTAATTTAATCTCAATTCAATTTCAATAATATTTAACTCTGCATATTCTGCATATAGTCGAGTAAATAAATTATTAAGAGCACTTGATGGATGCCTTGGCGTTAAGAGGCGATGAAGGACGTGGCAGGCTGCGATAAGCTGCGGGGAATTGTCAACAGGTTTTGATCCGCAGATTTCCGAATGGGGAAACCCAACTAGTTAAGCTAGTTATTGCATATTAAATCAATATGCAAAGCAAACTTGGTGAACTGAAATATCTAAGTAACCAAAGGAAAAGAAATCAACTGAGATTCTGTTAGTAGTGACGAGCGAAAGCGGAAAAGGCTAGTGGTTTAAGAATAAGAATTAGAATACTCTGGAAAGAGTAACCATAGAAGGTGATAGTCCTGTATAAGTAGAAAGTTTTTAAATCCTCGAGTAGAGCGGGACACGTGAAATCCTGTTTGAATATGGGGGGACCATCCTCCAAGCCTAAATACTCCTTAGCGACCGATAGTGAACAAGTACCGTGAGGGAAAGGTGAAAAGAACCCCGGGAGGGGAGTGAAATAGAATCTGAAATCGAGTGCTTACAAACAGTTGGAGCTCTATGTTTTTGCTACAAGAGCAATCTTGTAGCTGGTTTACATTAGAGTGACAGCGTACCTTTTGCATAATGGGTCAGCGAGTTAATCTATAGAGCAAGCTTAAGCCGTTAGGTGTAGGCATAGCGAAAGCGAGTCTGAATAGGGCGTTTTAGTTTTATGGATTAGACCCGAAACCAAGTGATCTAGTCATGACCAGATTGAAGGTGTGGTAAAACACACTGGAGGATCGAACCAGTTGATGTTGCAACATTATTGGATGAGTTGTGATTAGGGGTGAAAGGCCAATCAAACTTGGAAATAGCTGGTTCTCCGCGAAATCTATTTAGGTAGAGCGTTGTATGTATGTTGTTGGGGGTAGAGCACTGGATAGACTAGGGGGACTCACCGTCTTACCAAATCTAACTAAACTCCGAATACCAATAATTAATTATACAACAGACACACTGCGGGTGCTAAGTCCGTGGTGAAAAGGGAAACAACCCAGATCACTATCTAAGGTCCCAAAATTACAGCTAAGTGGGGAAGGAAGTAGAAAAACCATTACAGCTAGGAGGTTGGCTTGGAAGCAGCCATCCTTTAAAGAAAGCGTAACAGCTCACTTGTCTAAATAAGTTTTTCTGCGCTGAAAATGTACCGGGGCTAAAGCTGTATACCGAAGATGTGAGTGCTTATTGATTTCGATCGATAGGTGCGGTAGCGGAGCGTTCTGTAAGTCTGTGAAGGTAGTTTGTGAAAACTGCTGGAGATATCAGAAGTGAGAATGCTGACATAAGTAGCGTAAAAGAGTGTGAAAAACACTCTCACCAAAAATCTAAGGGTTCCTACGTTAAGTTAATCTGCGTAGGGTTAGTCGGTTCCTAAGGCGAGTCCGTAAAGGAGTAGTCGATGGCAATCAGGTTAATATTCCTGAACCTCTTAAGTGTGACGGGTTTTGTATTTGTATAGGTCTAATTGGATTGATCTATGCTTAAAAGAAGCTCCAGGAAATAGCACTTATATTCATGAGGCCGTACCGTAAACCGACACTGGTGGATGAGTAGAGTATACTAAGGTGTTGAAAGAATGATGTTGAAGGAACTCGGCAAATTGTACCTGTAACTTCGGAAGAAGGGTAACCTACTTTTAGGTAACTATTAGTAGGTGGCACAGAATAGGGAGTAGCGACTGTTTACTAAAAACACAGGACTCTGCAAACACGTAAGTGGAAGTATAGGGTCTGACGCCTGCCCGGTGCTGGAAGGTTAATAGGAGGGGTGCAAGCTCCAAATTGAAGCCCCAGTAAACGGCGGCCGTAACACTGACGGTCCTAAGGTAGCGAAATTCCTTGTCGGGTAAGTTCCGACCCGCACGAATGGCGTAACGATTTCTCCACTGTCTCCAACATCAATTCAGCGAAATTGAATTCCCCGTGCAGATGCGGGGTACCCGCGGTTAGACGAAGAGACCCCGTGCACCTTTACTATAGCTTTACATTGTTATTAAAAATGTAATGTGCAGGATAGGTGGGAGACTTTGAAGTTATAGCGCTAGCTATAATGGAGTCAACCTTGAGATACCACCCTTTACATTTTTGATACCTAACTATGTTTCATTATCTGGAACTAGGACATTGTATGGTGGGTAGTTTGACTGGGGCGGTCGCCTCCTAAAAAGTAACGGAGGCGTGCGAAGGTAAGCTAGAGCTGGTCGGAAATCAGCTTGATAGTACAATGGTATAAGCTTGCCTGACTGCGAGGCTGACAAGCCAAGCAGAGACGAAAGTCGGTCATAGTGATCCGGTGATTCTGTATGGAAGGGTCATCGCTCAACGGATAAAAGGTACGCCGGGGATAACAGGCTGATGGTGTTCAAGAGTTCATATCGACGACACCGTTTGGCACCTCGATGTCGACTCATCACATCCTGGGGCTGGAGAAGGTCCCAAGGGTTCGGCTGTTCGCCGATTAAAGTGATACGTGAGTTGGGTTTAGAACGTCGTGAGACAGTTCGGTTTCTATCTGCCGTGGGTGAAGGAAATTTGAGAAGATCTGACTCTAGTACGAGAGGACCGAGATGGATATACCTCTGGTGTACCAGCTGTTATGCCAATAGCATTGCTGGGTAGCTATGTATAGATGGGATAATTGCTGAAAGCATATAAGCAAGAAACCCTCTTCAAAAAGATTTCCCAATTAAGGCCGTGGAAGACTACCACGTTGATAGGCTAGGTGTGGAAGCATGGTAACATGTGAAGCTAACTAGTACTAATAGCCTGATTGATTTATTTGCTTTCTATATGTGCATATGCAGTGTTAAATATTAAATTGAATTTATTGAATTAGAGATTTTTATTAACTTGGTGGCTATAGCAAAAATGAAACACCCGATCCCATCTCGAACTCGGAAGTGAAACTTTTTAGCGCTGATGGTACTTGAAAAGGGAGAGTAGGTCGCTGCCAAGTTTATAAAAATTTCTTTATCAATTAAGTGATGAGCGTACTTTTATTTTAATTCTCTTATTTTGCTATTGTTTTTTTTAATCTTTACTTTAGCTGCGTTGTCTTTTCTTCCTTATATGTTTGTCGTTTTCTATATCATCTAACATTGTTCCTACTTCTCCTAGTTGGGTTCCTTTTGAAGGGGAATGACTGATCTCTGGTAATATTGCATTATTCTTCACACTCTTTAATAATATTTCTTGTTGAAGAAATGCTGATTCCCAATCTATCCGTGTTCCTGTTCCTTTTTCTCTAGGGGGAAATAAAGGCTCATACATCTTACCAAAGCTTATACTATTTACCTCATTTATGTGCTCTATCATTCACCACACCCATTAACTATTTTTAAAAATTTTACTTATGTTATCATAAATAATATAGTTGTAAATACTTTAATTGAGATTTTTTTTTATTTTATTTTTTTTAGACAAATAGTTAGATCTTTCTGTAAGTTTTTATAACTTGCTTGCATAATATTTCTATGAGTCAATATTATGTAATAATATCCTGCGTTATTTATATTTAGAATGATAAATCTGGCAAGTGCCCTTAATCGTCTTTTGATTTTGTTTCTTTTTGCTGCTTTTCCAGCTTTTTTACTGACAACTAGACCTGTTCTAATAGTGTAAATATACTTTTCGGGCTCTTTCTCTTTTATGGCATATAACGATACGTAGAGCCCACGATAAAAAAGGCTACCAGATACTCGCTTGTTTTTAAAAGCAAATGAAAACTCTTTTTTTTTATGCTCGATAACTTAACTATGCACATAGTTTTTTGCATCCTAATGAGCGACGCCTACTGAGAATTTTCCTTCCAGCTCTTGTTGCCATACGTGAGCGGAAGCCGTGCCTGCGCTTTCTTATCAAATTTTTCGGTTGAAATGTTCTCTTCATTGTTTTTATAAATATAATTAGTTATTTTAATTTATTTTACTTTATTGTCAAATGATGGTTGCATTATATTTGGATACTCTTAAAGTTGTATTCTCGTAAAATAAGATTCGATAGATGAATTCGTTGGCAATAATCCTTTCCATACCTACGCTACTAATTCTTTTATTTTGCTTTAGCAAGTTTCAGCAAGTGGACAAGGTTAAATCTTATTTATATCTTAGTTGTATATGGATGTTAACTTGGTTATTAATACTCTGTAACAATTGTTTTATAATTTCCATTTCTATAGCGTTACTTTTTTTCGTGTTTGCTTTTATATTTAAAAGCAAAAGAAATAAGATAATCAAATTTTCACTGTTTGTGGCTCTGGCCATATCGTTTTTTATCACTTTATTTATAATGTTATCTATTCTTACCCAATCTGTTAATTTTTTTAAAGAAGTAGCTATTTCAGAATTCTTGTTTTGCTTGAAATGGAGCCATAATGTGGTAACTATCAATGGAGAAAAAATAGGATGTTTCGGTATAACCCCGCTTTTGGTTGGCACGTTGGTTATAACTATTGTAGCAATGCTGGTTGCTGTTCCGCTTGGTTTGTTTTCTGCAATATATATTAGTGAATATGCGAGTGGGAAAGTGCGTTACATTGTTAATACAACTTTGCAAGTTTTATCTGCTATTCCTACAGTCGTGTATGGATATTTCTCGGTTGTATTTTTATCTTCTTCTGTGAAACAGATAGCAAGTTTTTTTGGTTTGAGTATACACTCAGAGAGTGCCTTAGTTGCTGGTTTATCGATAGGGATAATGATCCTTCCTTTTATTATTTCTTTATTAGAAGACGCAATCAGGTCTGTTCCAAAGAGCTTATGCTATGGCTTTATGGCATTGGGGGCCACTCCAGCAGAAACTATATGGCACATAACAATACCTTATGCAATGCCGACAATTTTAAGTGCAATTTTGTTGTCAATTTCGAGAGTGATAGGCGAAACAATGATCGTGCTGATGGCTGTGGGAATCAACTCAAACTTGACTTTTAATCCTCTCAATTCAGTTACTACTATTACTGTACAGATTGCTACATTACTTACCGGAGATCAGGATTTCAGTAGTGTACAAACTCTTGCTGCTTACGCACTTAGTTTAGTGTTATTTATTATTACTTGGCTCTTAAATGCGTTTGCACTGTTCATAATAAAGCGTAATTAGCAAATGTTGTTGCAAAATTTCTATTAATAATATAAGATTTATTTTCTTGGGGAGTTCTTTAGGAACTTTTTTATAAAATTGTAGTGTTAGGTGATAAAAGTAAAGAGATGAATATAGGTAGAACGGTTAAGGTAACTCAAGCAGTTGTTGATTTAAAATTTGAAGGCGAGCTACCTAAAATATTTAATGCTTTAAAAAGCAAACTAAAATATAAGGGCAAGGAGCTGGTTTTAGAAGTTTCACAGCATATAGGTGACAATATAGTCCGTTGTATTGCTATGGATAGCACAGATGGTGTATCAAGAGATGACGAATTTGTTGATACAGGTGCACCAATATCAGTTCCGGTTGGGCGTTCAACTTTAGGGAGAATCTTTAATGTTGTAGGAGAGCTTATAGATGAGTGTGGTCCGCTGAAAGGAAAGCATGATTTAGAACCTATACATAGAGCGCCTCCAAGTTTTACTGAGCAGAGGATACAGGAAGAAGTTTTAGTTACGGGAATAAAAGTTGTAGATCTTCTTGCACCTTACCTTAAAGGAGGAAAAATTGGTTTATTTGGTGGAGCTGGTGTTGGTAAAACAGTTCTGATAATGGAATTGATTAACAATATAGCAAAAGCTCATAAAGGATTTTCCGTGTTTGCCGGAGTAGGAGAGAGAACACGTGAAGGCAATGACCTTTATCACGAGATGATCACTTCAAATGTAATAGATATAAATGAGCATGAAAAATCTCAAGCTGTTTTGGTTTATGGTCAGATGAATGAGCTTCCCGGGGCAAGGGCTAGGGTTGCTTTAACAGCTCTAACTATGGCAGAGTATTTTCGTGATCGTGAAAATCAAGATGTTTTATTTTTTGTGGATAATATCTTCCGTTTTACACAAGCTGGTTCTGAAGTTTCTGCTTTACTTGGAAGAATACCTTCAGCTGTTGGTTATCAGCCAACCCTTGCAACCGATATGGGTGCAATGCAAGAGAGAATAGCTTCAACCACTTCAGGTTCCATTACTTCCGTGCAAGCTATATATGTTCCTGCGGATGATTTGACTGATCCAGCTCCTGCAACTACGTTTTCTCACCTTGATGCGACCACAGTGTTATCAAGGCAAATAGCTGAAATGGGGATATACCCTGCTGTTGATCCACTTGATTCAACTTCTCAGTCTTTGTCTGCTGAAATCATTGGTGAAGAGCATTATAAGGTGGCTTCTGAGGTGAAGCGTATATTGCAAACTTATAAATCACTGCAAGATATTATTGCAATACTTGGTATGGATGAACTATCTGATGAGGATAAAATTGTTGTTGATAGGGCTCGTAAAATTCAGAAGTTTCTTTCTCAACCTTTTCACGTTGCGGAGATATTTACTGGCATGCCTGGTAAATTTGTTTCGCTTTCCGATACTGTTTCTAGCTTTAAAGGGATTGTTGAAGGCAAGTATGATCACTTGCCAGAGGCTGCCTTTTATATGGTGGGGAATATAGACGAAGCAATGCAAAAGGCTGAATTAATAAAGGCTGAAACTAAAGTTGGAACTAAAAATTAAAGATTATGAATGCCTTCAAAGTGCAATTTTTTTCTCCTGATAATCAAATTTCATTCAATAAAGTGACTTCTCTTGCAATAAATGGGCTTGAAGGGGAGCTTATGGTTTTAGCTCACCATTCTCCTTACCTAATTTATTTATTGCCCGGTATAATTACTGTCAAAATGAGTAATCAAAAAAAAGAAAAAGTTGTGGTTGATAGTGGTGTGTTGGAAGTTGCAGATAATAATTGTAGCATTATAACGAACCAAGTTCAGATTTTTGATCATGCAATTCATGATGAGGAATCTTTGAAGAGCAAAAGGATAAACATGCAGTTGAATTATCTCAGTCAGTAAGTTTTTATCGTACGTTGTTTGTTAATGGGGGAGTAGTATGGAAATTTTTCTTGATAGCATTGATTTAAATGAAATTAAAGAACTAAAAGAGTTCATTGATGGCATAACAACCAATCCTTCTTTGATAGCAAAATCTGGGCGTAAAAATAAATATGAAGATTTAATAAGTGAGATATGCTCTATTATAGAAGGGCCTGTTAGTGTAGAAGTTGTTGCGGATAACCATGAAGATATGATCAAAGAAGGTCTTAAGTTAGCGAAAATCGCTAGCAATATCGTAATCAAACTGCCTCTTACACATGAAGGATTAATTTCTTGTAAAAAGTTGTGGACAGAGCATAAAATACCTGTTAACATTACATTATGTTTTTCTCCTGGACAAGCACTGCTTACCGCTAAGGCCGGTGCTTGTTTTATTTCCCCTTTTGTTGGTCGCCTTGATGATATAAGCTATGATGGCTTGTCACTAATAGAAGATATATGCACTATATATTCTAATTACGGCTTTGATACCAAAGTTCTTGTTGCATCGGTAAGAAGTCCAACGCATGTAGTAGAAGCTGCAAGGCTTGGTGCTGATTCAATTACTGTGCCAGCGAAAATACTTAGACAATTACTTAACCATCCACTTACCGACCAGGGGCTTGTAATATTTGAACAAGATTGGAATGCAAAACAATAAACGGTTACAAAAACGGGAAAATTTGAAGAGCGAAAGCAAGTTTTGGCGCTAAATCAGAAAGCAGGTTGTTCAAGAGATCTATTGATCGGTTTTTCTTCTTTCACTATTAATAGATTTATAACGCAATTGAGCTTAAATATTCAGTATGAAAAGCTTTGCACTTACTTTACTATTAGCTTCGTTTCCACTCTCAGCATCATTTACAAGCACTGAGGGCATCAAAGAAAACTGCGATTACGAATATTACCCTAAATTGGATCATAACTCTGCAGATGAGCTGTGTACTATAAAGCGAAATTATTACAGATACGGTGAGAAATTAAAAATGTTAGCAGACGAGAGAATAAAGGAGATAAAGGAAACTGCTTTAAACATTGGTAATAAAACTAGTGATTTATAAATTCACCATTTCTTCTGGTTTTACTATTCTTTCAAACTCTTGTTCAGTGAGTAGCTCAAGCTTCACTGCTGCTTCTTTTAGGGTGATATTTTCTTTATAAGCAAGTTTGGCTATTTTTGCTGCGTTGTCATATCCTATATGCGTATTTAATATAGTGACCAACATTAATGACTGATTCAGCAGATCTTTTATTCTCTTTTCATTTGCCTTAATGCCAATCACACATTTTTCTGTGAAACTTAAACTTGCGTCAGCTAAAAGTCTTATAGACTGTAAAACATTGTAAATTATTACTGGCTTAAACACGTTTAGTTCAAAATGGCCGTTTGAACCACTGATGGTTACAGTAACATGATTTCCCATAACTTGAGCACATACCATAGTTACTGCCTCACATTGAGTTGGATTCACTTTACCTGGCATAATTGAAGAACCTGGCTCATTCTCTGGCAATATTATTTCTCCAATTCCGCACCTTGGACCAGAACCAAGCAACCTTATATCATTTGCAATTTTCATTAAACTGACCGCTACTGTATTGAGTGCTCCACTTAGCTCAACCAGAGCATCATTTGCTGCTAATGCTTCAAATTTATTTTTTGCTGAAATAAATGGAAGATTGGTAATTTCTTCCACTTCTTTAGCAAAATCTTCAGCAAAGCCTTTTTTAGTATTGAGTCCCGTACCAACCGCGGTGCCACCTTGTGCAAGCTCATACACATTGTTCAGAGCTGATTTTACTCTTTCTATTCCCTTTTTAATTTGAACTGCATGGCCAGAAAATTCCTGTCCCAGTGTCAGAGGCGTTGCGTCTTGCAAATGAGTACGCCCTACTTTTATTATATTTTTAAATTCCTGAACTTTATCATTCAATGCCTTATGTAGCACTTCAAGACTTGGAATGAGAGAACAATTTATCTGCTTTGCTGCTGCTATGTGCATTGCTGTTGGAAAAGTATCATTTGATGACTGGCCAAAGTTCACATGGTCGTTTGGGTGTACTGGAGACTTGCTGCCCAAATTGCCACTCAAAATCTCTATTGCACGATTACTGATCACTTCATTCATGTTCATGTTGGTTTGAGTTCCAGATCCAGTTTGCCATACGACAAGTGGAAATTCGTCGTTAAATTTGCCGTCTATTACCTCCTGTGCAGTTGTGCAGATCGCATTCCCCACTTTTTCATCTATGGCACTATGCTTCATATTCACACGTGCTGCTGCAAGTTTTACTATTGCTAACGCTTCAATTATAGGCTCTGGCATCTTTTCCGTGCTAATTTTAAAATTTTCCAAAGAACGCTGTGTTTGTGCTCCCCAATAATGTTCACTTGGTACTTTTACTTCCCCTAAGCTGTCTGATTCTGTTCTGGTTTTTTTATCCATATCTTCCTCCTTGATGTCATACAAATAGCTGAAACTGTAATCCAGTTTCGCTACATAAATTTTTCATGTTAATATCTCCACTTTTTGGTTAATTAAATCATACTGTATTGTATCTTAAACTGCAACTAACCTTTAGCTATAAATATTTAAGAAATTTACCAAATAGAGAAAAAAAAGCAAAAGAAGCCCTGGCCATTGTTTATTGTCAGTATTGGCGTTTTTATGTCTTAAACGCTGCAATTTAGCTGCTTTTAAGCGCAACTAGTCTAAGCTATAATATTTAAGAAATTTACCAAGCAGAAGAAAAGGACAATAAAACCCCGAGGTAGCTAGTTATTCCACTCTCTATTTTAAAACCTGACGTTGGGTGCTGTCTTAAACGACTTATAAGCGCGTTTCAGCTTGTATGGGTAAAAACCCGAAGTTTGA
>JAISAR010000083.1 GCA_031266615.1 Rickettsiales bacterium | reverse complement strand
TCGATGGCGTTATTTTGTGCCGGGGCGATGTTCCTTAATTATTGCAAGGTAAATGTTTTAAGCAGTGAAAAGGCAGTCAGTTCACTAAACGGGGAGTCTTTTGAGTATTCTGTTTCAGAAAATAAATTTTCTATTGCAAGAAACGGGAAGTTATTCGGATCTGCTAAGATGGATCGTAGTTTTAGATTTAGAGATTTTATGCCAACTTTACAATGCAATGGTGTGGCAGTTTTAGGAAAAATGGTTGTAGTAGGAGCCACTGCTGCAGCAGCTGGTGGGTCCTTTGGAGCAGCCTTTGGCGCAGCAGGAGCCGGAGCGCTTCAAACGATAATAGGTGGAGCAGTAGCCACAGGCGGAGCGTTAGCAAACATGGCGTTGCCTGGTGCGGAGGTCGTTGCAGCTACGCTTGGCGGAGCCGGAGAAGTAGCAGCAATCGCTGCGGCCGAAGCAGCAGCCGTAGGAGCAGGAGCCATTGCAGGTACAGCGTTAGCAATTGTTGGTGGCGGTATTTTAGCAGGCGGTTTATTAACTTAATCGAAAGATAGATTAGGAGGCATTTGTTGCTGTGAGTGAGATTTTGAATAGAACTCAAATGCAGGTTCTTTATATTGCTAGGGCTTTGGTGGTTGCCCTAGCGTTAGCTTTTTTAGGTGTTGAAATTTGGGTGAATGTATTAACCAGAGAATTTCCCGATGCAGCTTTGATATCTTTGCTAATTTTTAGCGGTGGTTCTTTGATTCAAGTATTCAGGCTTAACAAAATACTTAAGCTAAATAACGGAATAATAAGTTTATTTCAGGTAAAGCGTAGTTTCTTTGCATTTGGCAGAGTAGTTTTCGCTACTTTCACTTATTACTTCATAATGACAAACGACATTAAGCAAGCTATTGGATTTGGGTTGTTCATGCTTTTTAGCATAGTGTATGAGGTATTTATTCAATATTTAGAGATAAAAAAGAATAAGAAGTTACAGTAAGATGAAATTTAACAAAATTTACTTGATAATTATTTTCCAGTTGTTGTTGCAGGTATTATGTTTTTTTGTTCCGTATTTTTTCGAAATCAATTCGAATTCGATATCTTCGACCTTTTTATCAACCATAACCAAAGTCTCTACGGCAAATAACTTACAGAACTTTTTCTGGTGCTTCACAAACAACTTATCAGTCTTATTTATTATTTTCTGGCTTAATTACTGGACTTTTGGAATCATTGGCACACTTTGGTGTGCCAGTTCGGTTTTTGTTTTAAGCTCAGTCATTAAAGTATCGTTACTCATTAATTCATGGGTAGCGACATGTTTTTTAATGCTTGAAGTAATTGCTTCTTCAGTATCAGTTTTATCAAGCACATATTTTAGATTCAATAAATTTATGATCAGAAAAAGAGCAAAAGAAAGAGAAAGAAAAATGTATGAAGATTTAGAAACAGAAGAAGCTATCGAAGCTATTATAGAAATTAATGAAGAAACAATTAAAGAAACATCAAAAAGAGAACAAAAGAAACAAGAGAAAAATATTCTTAAGACTATGGCAATAATTTTCTTAATTGTCTTGGTTGCGGCAATTTTAGAAACAATTGCTTTAAATTTTATAAATAGTATTTAATATAATATCAAATATAATGTCAATAATATGTAAACATTAAATTAATTGCTAGATAATTTAAACTCGCAAAATAAGCGAGTCTTTTTCTTTATCTTTTCAGCGTTTATCTTTCCAGCTCTCTACTCTTCATTCCAATATTTCCTGTTCTTTTTCTATTCTTTGTTTCCTGTATCTCCCTCTTCTTCCCTGCCAGACTAAATCCAATCAGAATTATCTTCATTATTTCTCATCAAAACTATCTTTTTTTCCTCCATCTCCAATCTCGCTAACCTCTCTTTCCTCATCCCCACCCTCAACCGCACTAACCTCAATCATCCTCTGATAATTTCTAGCAAGCTCCTTTTCAGAAAGAGAGTTGCCGCCAAGCATATTGTTATACTCAAGCTTTATATTTACTTCTTCCGAATATCCATCATGAACTTTCTGATTAAAGATTCCAGCAATCGGATTCATCCTTCCTTCGGCTATCGCCCAAGATCTAAAGATTGAACATTCTTCTTGTGTCTCTTCCCAAAATTCCCTCAGTCTCTTTCCTTCTTCGGTTCTGTCTTCAGAATTCATGTCATTAAGGATGCTCCATCTACTTGTTCCAAGAGCCCTGTACATAGATTCATTCGTAATTGTGGTTCCAGTCTTTATACAGAATTCATAAAAAGCGTCTTTTCTCTTTTGAAGAGATTCAATACATTTTTTATTTGGTCTTGGCCACTTTCTTATGACATTAAGTCTTTTTGCGTATTCGGAAGCCATATCAGGAGTCATTATTCCGGATCTATTTGTTGAAGTTCTTGCTCTTTTGCTTGCTGGTTTTTCTTCTTGGATTTCTTTTATTTCTTCTATTTCTTCTATTTCTTCAAAATTATCTTCTTCTGTGTTTTTAGATCTTTTTCTTCTTGTGTGTTTGGCTGACATAAATATTTCACCATACCCATATATAGTATAAAATTAGTATAAAAACTAAATAAAAAAATAATATATAAAAATATATAAGTCTA
>JAISAR010000108.1 GCA_031266615.1 Rickettsiales bacterium | reverse complement strand
TTACCCATACAAGCTGAAACGCGCTTATAAGTCGTTTAAGACAGCACCCAACGTCAGGTTTTAAAATAGAGAGTGGAATAACTAGCTACCTCGGGGTTTTATTGTCTTTTTTCTCTGCCCGGTAAATTTCTTAAATATTATAGCTTAGACTAGTTGTGTTTAAAAGCAGCTAAATTGCAGCGTTTAAGGCATAAAAACGCCAATACTGAAAATAAATACTGACTAGGGCTTCTTTTGCCTTTTTTTTCGTTTGGTAAATTTCTTAAGCATAAAGATTACACCAACTTTCATTATCAAACAAGATACATAATAAATTCGCTACACCTTTAATCGTGAGGAAACTTTTTAATTCACCATTGGGATTTCTCTTCAATCCAAGCATTTTTTATATAGACAGGTCCTTTTTTTAAGGAAAGAAAACATAAATCATATCTAACCGAATAATCTAAAAAACTAAGGTTTTTACTTAGGAAATATTTAGAGGAATTTACAATAGACTGACATTGAAGAGAAGATATCGGTATTTCTTTTCCAAGTAAGCTTGTTTTAACTTCTATAAAAATCAGTTCTTTTTTTTTAGATACAATTAAGTCAACTTCACCAAACCTACAACGATAACGGTGCTTTATAACATTATACCACTTTAACTTTAAATATATTAAAGTTAATAACTCACCAAAATAGCCTATA
The DNA here is from genome assembly GCA_031266615.1 of Rickettsiales bacterium. Lineage (GTDB taxonomy): Bacteria > Pseudomonadota > Alphaproteobacteria > Rickettsiales > Anaplasmataceae > Wolbachia. Next base: position 13,396 of record JAISAR010000108.1, on the reverse strand, counting down.
AAATAGCGTAACTTATTTATCATAAGAGAGAAAATTATGATAATAATTAACTTTTTGTAACTACTTTATTTTCTTCTTTATTTTTACTATAAACCTTACCTTTTGCTGTAATATCCCTGTCAACTAGTTCTATCACTGCCATTGAAGCACAATCACCCTTTCGAGTGTTAAACTTTATTATCCTAGAATACCCACCTTTACGATCTTGATAACGACCAGCTAAAACGTTTAATAACTTATCAGCTACTAACCTATTATTATGAAGGCGTGAAAGTAAAAGTCTTCTACCGTGTAAAGTATTCTTATTCTTAGCAATTGTAATAAATTTTTCCACATATGGACGAAGTTCTTTAGCTTTTGGTAGAGTAGTTATAATCTGCTCATGGTTAATTAATGAGATAGATAGGTTCTTCAACATCGACAACCTATGTTCAGTGTGACGAGACAGCTTGCGTTTTTTTATTCCATGTTTCATATATTACCTAATCTTCATCAGTATGTTGTCTAGCCAATTCATCTATATCTTTAGGTGGCCAATTCGGAACATCCATACCCAAAGACAAGCCGAAATTATTTAAAACTGCCTTAATCTCATTCAAGGACTTTCTACCAAAATTAGCAGTTCTTAACATTTCACTTTCTGTTCTTTGTACAAGATCACCTATATAAGTGATATTTTCATTTTTCAAGCAATTATGTGACCTAACAGACAGCTCCATCTCGTCCACTTTGCGCAATAAGATAGAGTCGTAGCCCAAATCTCTATAATCATTAGATGAGGAAGCCTGCGATTTTTTATAACTTACGTCAGAGCTAATAAAAGGCTGAAGTTGTTCCTGTAATATCCTTGCAGCAGAGTCAACAGCTTGACTTGGAGAAATTGTACCATCAGTCTCAACTGATAATATCAACTTATCCTTATCAGTAACTTGACCAACACGACTATTCTCCACCTTATATGAAACTCTATTGACAGGACTATATAAAGCATTAACCGGAATGAACCCAATTAGATCTTGCTCATTCATTAACTTCAAAAATTCGTTTTCCTTATGTTTAGCAACAGGAAGGTAGCCTTTTCCACTAGCCACATATATAGTCATGTTGAACTCTACATTCTGCCCAAGTGTACATATCAGCAGATCTTTATTAACAATAGAACACTGATCATCAGTTTCTATCATCCCAGCCAATACCTGACAAGGCCCTTTAGCACTCAAACTCAAGCATTTATTGGAAGTGCCATTCAACTTACACCTCAATATACTCATATTTAATACTATATCAGTTACATCTTCTCTTACTCCTTGAATTGAAGTAAACTCATGAGTTATGCCCTCGATTTTTATTCCATAAACAGCACTACCTATAAGAGAAGATAGCATCACACGCCTTAATGCATTACCAAGTGTCAAAGCAAAACCACTCTCCAATGGTTCTAGTACTATATCGCCTTTTTCACTTGAATCACCTGGCACTACCTTAATTGAACTAGGTCTAGTCAATTTATCTAAGTTGCTAAAAACAGAAACACTATCGTTATAATACATAAATAACCTTTTCAAATATTCTATACTCTTCTTTTTTTTCTTAACCTGCACCCATTATGAGGAATTGCAGTCTTATCCGCAATTGAGGTTACTGTTAACCCGCATCCCTGAAGTGCCTTAACTGCAGCTTCAGCCCCAAAACCAGGGCCACGGATTACCACAGAAACAACTTTCATACCAAACCTTTCTACTGCAACCTTTGCAGCAGATTCCGAAGCTTTACCTGCAGCATAAGGTGTAGATTTCCTTGAACCTGAGAAACCATGTGCACCTACAGACGTTTGGTATAGAGTGTTACCCTGAACGTCAGTTACATTTATAAAGGTATTATTAAAAGTTGCACGAATATGAACAACTCCAGTAACAAACTTTTTTGCACTTTTACCAACTGTTCTGACCTTTTTCATTAAAATTCACAATAATAACAAATCTTATTTTTTTCCAGCAATAGGTAACCGAGATTTACCTTTACGAGTTTTAGCATTGGTATGAGTCCTTTGCCCGTTTACAGGTAAACCTTTTCTGTGTCTCACTCCTCTATAGCATCCCATTTCCACTAAAAACTTTATATTCATAGCCACTTCTTTTCTACACTCGCCTTCTATAGAATAATTACACCTAATGAAACTGCTGATCTTTTCTATCTCTTCATTTAGTAATTCAAGAACACGTTTGCTCTCATCAATTCCAAGAGCACGACAAATTTTGTATGCAGTAGCAGCACCTATACCATATATATAACGTAATGCAAAAGGAACACATTTCTTTACTGGAACATTTACACCTGCAATACGTGCCACTGGTACTCCGATACTTTATTAATAATAACTCTTAACTTATACCATAAAACAATCCAGAGTCAAACTAAATTGCAAGAAATTTTGCTTTCGATCTCTTGTCTTACCTGATCAACATTAAGATTAGCATTGATCGTTAACAATTTGTCTTTATAATATTCACGTAAACTCTTTATTTGGATGTGATATTCGCTTATTCTTCTATTAATTGCAGATAAGTCAGAATCATCGATTCTCCTTTCTAGCCTTGTACTTTTACATTTCATACAAATAAGACCGTCATCATTCTTAAGAGAAGATGCACTGTATACACTTTTGCAGTCTAAGCACACAAAGCGACTCTTTAACCTATTAACCGCAATCTTATCATCAAGCTGCAACTCAATAACAATATCCACATCTCTATTATATCTCTCCAACAAAGTTTGAGTTAAGAAACGAGCTTGATTTAAATTTCTCGGAAAACCATCTAACAAAAAATTATCATCTACCAGTGCAAGCTGGTCACGTAATAACTCACATATAACTTTATCTTGAATCAAATTACCGGATTCCACGGTATCCTTTATTTTTTTACCTAACTCGCTGTTGCTAGATATAATATTTCTCAATAAATCTCCTACTGAAATTAACCTTAAGTTATACTTTGCTATTAGTAGGCTCGATTGAGTGCCTTTACCGGAGCCAGGAGGACCAAAAATCGTAATAATCATCTTAATTTTCTCGTTTTAGACTCATATTTTTTTATCCAGCTATCATATCTATTCGAAAAGATATAGGACTGTATTTGCATAATAGTATCAGTAACAACGTTAACTATAATCAATAAGCTCGTTCCACCAAAAATAAATGGTATATCATAATAATATCTTATAACTTCAGGTACAGCACATATAACCACCAAATATGTAGAGCCTATAAACGTCAATTTAAAAACTATATCTCGAAGGTAATCAGAAGTATGTTTTCCAGGTCTTCTACCAGGTATAAAACCACCATTTTTTTTAAGAAAATCGGCATTTTCTTCTGGGTTAAATATAAAATTGGTGTAGAAGAAGTTAAAAAATATTATAAACGCTAAGTAAGCTACAATATAAACTACTTTATTTGCCATAAAATAGTTCAAAATAAAGTCAGAAAAAGCATATCCCTTATAGAAATTCGCAATTGAAATAGGTGTAAGTAAAATTGCATTAGCAAAAATAGTTGGTATTACGCCAGATAAATTAATCTTTAATGGGATATAAGTAAAATCATCACTATGTAATTTTTTAAACTGCTTTTTAGGATACTGAACAATGACTTTTCTATAAGAAGACTCTACAAAAATAACCAAAAGCAACAGCAAAAAAAACACCACCAAAATAAGAAGGACAATAAATAACGATATGCTACCGTTTTTATTCAATGTTAACAAAGATGAAAAAGCACTATGTAGCTCTGATATTATGCCAGTAAAAATAATTAATGAGATGCCATTACCTATACCATTAGCACTGATTTGCTCACCAAGCCATATTAGAAACATAGTTCCACCTAAAAGGCTGAAAACACCTACTGTACGAAACATAAGACCAGGCTCGATTACAATTAGCGTCCCTTCCCTATTCATTCCTTCTAATCCGATTAAAATAGTAATCGATTGAAATACACAAAACACTATAGTCATATACCGTATGTAGGAATTCATCTTTCGACGTCCTGATTCCCCATCATTTTTAACTTCATTAATTCCTTTGATGGCAGAAGATAATAACTGCATAACTATAGATGCAACTATGTATGGCATAACACTTAGTGCTAAGATTGTCATCCTAGCTAATGCACCACCAGAAAATAAATTAAATACTCCAAAAACACCAGAACCTTCCTTAGGGAATATATCATTAATTATATCAAGATTAATTCCAGGGATAGGCACATAAGTACCTAAGCGATAACAAATTAAAGCGATTAGCGTAAAAAACATACGCTTCAATAAATCGCCTTTATATAATAACGCAGGATCCAAACTATTAAATGCGGATTTGCTGCTCATCATTTATGATAGTATTTCCACACTACCACCAACTGAAGCTACAGATTTTTTTGCAGCTTCTGACGCACAATCAACATGAAATACACACCTCTCGGTCAGCTTACCTTTATTAAGAAGCTTGATTTTATCCTTGACAGACTTTATGAAACCTAGCTTACACAGCATCTCTTTGTCTATAACAGAATCTTTTACTATTTTCTTAGTTTCTATTAAGCGCTGTACATCACCGACATTAATTATGAAACATATATTCCTGCGTATAGGGTTAAAACCTCTTTTAGGTAAACGAGTATATATAGACTGTTGTCCGCCTTCAAATCCATTTATGGAAACGCCACTTCTAGCCTTTTGCCCTTTATGTCCCCTACCAGATGTTTTGCCTTTACCACAACCAATACCTCTACCTAGCAACTTAGGCTTCTTTTTTTTCGATAACTTAGTAAATATAGAGTTTAATTTTATAGCACTATTCATACTTTACCTATTTCCAACTATCTCGCTAATCTTTTTGCCCCTTTTGCTTGCTACTTGACGAGGAGATAACATATTATCAAAAGCTCTAAACACTGCACATATAACGTTATGAGGATTGTTTGATCTCGTAGACTTAGCTACTACATCTTTTATGCCTAGCACTTCAAAAATCGACCTAATCGCTCCACCAGCAATAATACCTGTTCCAGCTCTAGCTGCTCTTAAAACTATTTCACCAGAGCAAAATTTAGCTTTAATATCATGGTGCAAAGTTCTACCTTCACGCAAGTACACTCTAATCATTGATTTTTTCGCAGCATTTACAGCTTTGATTCTTGCTTCAGCAACCTCCGCATGTTTGCCCATTCCGCATCCTACCCTACCCTTCTCGTCTCCAACAACGACCAAAATTGAAAATGAAAATCTTCTACCACCTTTGGTAACTGTTGTCACTCTTCGCACTGAAACTAAAAGCTCTGATAAATCGTTATTATTTTGTAAATTTTTTACAGCCATATTCAAAACCTTCTAAAACTTAAACCCAGAGCTTCTTAAAGCTTCAGCAAATTGAGAAACCAACCCTGTATATTTATATGCTCCACGGTCAAACACCAACTCTTGTTCTAATTTCATATCAGATAGACGTTCAACCATCAAAGAAGAGACCTGTTTTACAGTTTCAGCGTTGATCCTACCTTTACATACACCCCTAATTTTAGCATCCAAAGTAGAAGCAGAAGTGAGAGTCACTCCTTTTTCGTCATTGATTAACTGAACGTAAAAATGCCTATTGGACTTAAATATGGATACACGTAAACGCTTAGCACCGTTATTGAGCTTCTTTCTATTACGTAATTTCCTTTTTTCAGAATTACTTAAAAAATTATATAATCTTCTCATCTTAATTACTTCTTTTTACTTACAACTTTACGCAACATAAATTTGTCTTTTATTACAATACCCTTACCTTTATAAGGGTCGTATTTTCTAATTTTGCATATATCGGATGCTACCACATAGACTTTTTGCCTATCTATACCACTCACTACTAGGTGAGTTGGTTTGACGCACTTAATCTCAACATCCTTAGGCACTTTATACTTAACATTATGGCTATAGCCAAGATATAAAGTCAAACATTTACCATCACACTCTGCTTTATATCCAACACCATTAATTTCAAGATCAACAGAGAAACCATTAACCATGCCGTTAATAATATTGTTAATATTACTTCTATAAGTACCCCATATAGGTTTTATCTCATTATAATTATCTTTGCCTTGATCAACAGAAAGCAGCAGCTGATTATCAACAATATGGCATACAACATCACTGCATAGCCTAAGTTCTTTTTCTACCTTGGCACTTTTTATTAACATTTTACCATCATTATACTCAACTGAAACACCAGCAGGAATATTGATAGGCGCAGCACCTATACGAGACATAAATTCCTCCTACTACTTAAAATACACGACACAAAACTTCTCCACCAATTTTCAATTTATGTGCATTGTAATCAGTCATCACTCCTTTAGACGTAGATATAATAAAAATACCAAGTCCATTATATGCCTTAGCAATGTCCCTGCATTTAGAATAACGACGACAACCAGGCTTTGATACTCTAACTATATCACTAATTACAGGTGACTTCTCATAATACTTCAATTTTACGATAAAAGATGGCACATTGCCTACAACTTCTTTCTGGTAATCAAGGATATATCCTTCATCCTTTAAGATTTTCAGTATAGAAGAATTTACCTTAGAAAACAGAACCCTTGTTGTTCTGTGCATTGCCAATTGAGCATTACGTATCCTCGTCAAAAAATCACCAATACTATCAGATAACGCCACAATACACTCCTATATTATATTACCAACTAGACTTCGTAACCCCTGGAATTTTTCCAAAAGAACATAAATCACGCAAAACAATCCTACATAAACCAAATTTTCCATATACCCCTCTCGGCCTCCCTGTTAAAGCACACCTATTTCTAATTCTGGTTTGAGAAGAATCTCTAGGCAACTCTTTAATCAGCTTATTTTGAGCTGCAAACCTCTCACTTATAGGTATATTCTTATTATTTATTATAGATTTCAACTTTTTTCTTTTCTCTTCATATTGATCGTGCAATTTTATCCTACGAAGATTTCTTTGTATCATAGATTTTTTTGCCATATACCTCTTCTCTTAATTAATCAAAAAAGGGAAACCTAAAAGCTAGCAATAACTCTTTTGCTTCTTTATCACTAGTTGTACTTGTTATAATATTGATATCCATACCTCTAATCCTACTTATTTTATCGTAATCTATTTCTAAAAATGAGATATGCTCCTTTATACCAAAGGAAAAATTACCATTACCGTCAAATTGCTTTACACTAAATCCTCTAAAATCTTTTTCTCTCGGTAAAGCAACATATATCAATCTTTCTAAAAATTCATACATTTTATCTCTACGCAAAGTTACTTTACAACCTACTGTAGCGCCTTTTCTTATCTTAAAACCAGAAATGGATTTTTTTGCAAACGTTGATACAGGCTTTTGCCCTGCAATTAAATATAGATCATCAAGCGGCTCATTTATTGCTTTACTGTCCGTAGCAGCATCTCCAACACCCATATTAATACATACCTTGACAAGCTTAGGTACTTGCATCATGTTGCCGTAGTTAAACTTGTCCTTCAAGGATTTTACTATACTATCTCTGTACAATTCTTTAAACATATCAACCTAGTCTATTACTTCCCCAGAAACTTTTGCAAAACGCACTTTTTTACCATCTATAATCTTAAACCCTACTCTAGTTGGAGCTTTATACTTAGGGTCTAATATTGCAATGTTAGATATATCAATAGCTAACTCTTTATTTAGTATACTGCCACTACTACCAGCTTTCGGTTTAGTATGTTTCTTATGTACATTCACTCCAGAAACAACAGCCTTTTTTTTAGCATCACGTATGATAATTTTGATTACTTTGCCAACTTTTCTTCTATCTCTGCCAGTTAAAACTATAACGTCATCACCACTTCTTATTTTTGCACTCATTATAAAACCTCAACAGCTAATGACATTATTTTCATAAAAGAACCAGACGGCAATTTCTTCACTGGACCAAACACTCGAGTACCAAGCGGCTCACCTTGATTATTAACTAAAACTACGGCATTGCTAGAAAAACAAATCACAGAGTTATCAGATTTTCTAATACGATTTCTCACTCTAACAACAACTGCTCTATATACTTTTCCCTTCTCGACCTTCCCTTTCGGGTTGATAGATTTAGTAGACACAATAATTGTATCACCTATAGATGCAGACTTCCTTCCGCCCAACAGGCCAATACAAAGCACTTCACGTGCACCAGAATTATCAGCTACTTCTAACAATGTATTTTTTTGAATCATATAAGCACCTTACTCAACTTGCATAACAACCCATTTTTTAGTAGCAGAAATAGGCTTGTGTTCTTGTATAAAAACCCTATCTCCTTCTTTGCAACTATTATTCTCATCATGCGCTGTATACTTCTTATATTTTTTTATAACTTTTTTATAAAGTTTATCCTTATATACCTGCAATACTGAGACCTTTACAGTTTTATCGCACTCAGCTTTAGTTACAACACCACAAAAAATCTTCTTAGGCATTCTCTTCCTCTATTCTTCTTTCATTTAATATAGTTAAAATACGAGCTATGCTCTTTCTTGTCAAGCCAAAACGCGAAACATTACTACACTGTCCTAATTTCTTCTGAAAAACCAAATTAACAAACTCTTTCCTCAAATTTACAAGAATTTCATGCAACTCTTGCGAGGATTTTGATCTAATATCAGCTATATCCATCGTAACTCCGTTCAACTATGATTAGATATAAATTTACACTTTACAGGAAGCTTGGCAATTGCTTTTTCAAGCGCCAATCTTGCTAAATGCATAGGAACATCACTGCTAATCTCAAACAACACCCTACCAGGCTTAGCTTTAAATACCCAAAATTCAACACTACCTTTTCCTTTACCCATCCGTACATCTGCTGGCTTTTTACTAACAGGAGTATCAGGAAAAATTCTTATCCACACTTTACCTGAACGTTTCAACGTTCTGGATATCACACGCCTCACAGTCTCAATATGCTTAGACTGAATTCTACCTGCTTCTATAGCTTTTAAACCGTAATCGCCAAAAGATAGTGTGCTACCACCTTTTGTATTACCCTTAATTCTCCCTTTAAACACCTTTCTATATTTACTCTTTTTGGGAACAAACATTTCAATACGCCTTAATTAACAACATAAACCCAAACCTTAACTCCTATAATACCATGTATAGTCTTTGCTTCACAAAAAGCATAATCTATATTAGCACGTAAAGTGTGTAAAGGCAAACGACCTTCTTTATACCATTCAGTACGAGCTATCTCAGCTCCACCAAGACGCCCAGAACAGCTTACCTTGATACCTCCACCTCCCATTCTCAAACAACTTTGAATAGCTTTTTTCATTGCTCTTCTAAATGAAACACGTTTCTCTAATTGCTGTGCTATGCTGTTTGATATTAAAGCCGCATCTACTTCAGGCCTTTTTATTCCTACTACATTCACTTCCACATTATTTTTTACTTTCTCAGCTATTTTTTGTTTTACCCTCTCAATATCCAAGCCTTTCTTGCCTATTATCACTCCAGGTCTAGAAGAATGTATCGTTACAGACACTAAATCAACTTTGCGCTCTATAATTATTTTGGAAAGACCAGCGTGCTTAAAAGACTCATTTATGTAACTGCGAATAGATAAATCCTGATGCAATTTCTCTTTGTAATCTTTATTAGCATACCAAATAGAATCCCAGGTATTAGTATTTATTTTTAATCTAAATCCTATAGGATTAACCTTCTGCCCCATATTTTACACTTTCCTCACTAATTTTATACTCTTACAAATCATATAATTTCCTCTAACTTTATAGTTATATTGCTGTAATGCTTGCTAATTCTATTGGCTCTACCCATGGCTTTTGGGAACACCCTGCGCAAAGTAAAAGACTTACCTACCAAAACTTCCTTTATATATAGATTATCAATATCCAATCCATAATTATATTGAGCATTAGCAATTGCAGAATTTAATACTTTCCCTATAAGGCCAGCAGCCTTCTTTTCGCAAAACCTCAATTGCACAGTAGCAAAAGAAACTTTTTTATTGCGTACTAAATTGGCAACCAAGTTTAACTTACGAGGAGTGGATTTTAAAACCCTAGAACTAGCTTTAATTACTGTGTACTTGTTTTTCATACTAATTACCTTCTTGCTGCCTTTTTATCACCACTATGCCCAGTAAACTTACGAGTAGGCGAAAATTCACCAAATTTATGACCTATCATATTCTGATCATTAACATTAACAGGAATGTAATCTTTACCATTATAAACAGCAAATTTTAAACCTAAACAATTAGGAAGAATTACAGAAGCTCTAGAATGAATTTTTATCACCTTATTAATAGAACCCTCCTTTAAAGCTCTATTCACCAACTTTAGCACAGACGGGTGACAAAAAGGTGGTTTCCACGCAGATCTACTCATAAACTAACCTTTCAATTGTTTTATATACTTATCACTAAATTTATTTCTCTTCCGAGTTTTCTTTCCTTTTGTTGCAACACCCCAAGGAGTAACGGGGTGACGCCCACCAGAAGTCTTTCCTTCTCCACCTCCATGAGGGTGATCCACTGGATTCATAGCAACTCCGCGAACGGTAGGCCTAACTCCCAACCACCTACTTCTTCCTGCTTTACCTAATTTTCTATTTTTACGATCAGGATTAGACATTACACCAATAGTAGCTTTGCAAGAAGACAAAATCAACCTAACTTGACCAGACCTCAACCGTAATAAAACATAATTGCCGTCACGACCAACAATTTGTGCATAACAACCAGCAGCTCGAGCAATTACAGCACCATTACCTGGCTTCAACTCAATACCATGAACAAAAGAACCAACAGGTATACACTTTAATGATAAACAATTGCCTGGCAATATATCAGCATCACCTCCTGACATTACAACATCACCAGGCTTTACGTTTTGTGGAGCTAGTATATAAGATTTAGTATTGTCGCTCTTATATGATATTAACGCTAAAAACCCACTTCTATTTGGATCATATTCTATTTTCTCAACTATACCTTGATCATTTCTATTACGTTTGAAATCTACAATTCTGTACTTCTTTTTGTGACCACCACCCTTATGACGAGTTGTAATTCTACCGTAATTATTTCTTCCACCACTGGACTTTTTACCAAATGTAAGAAGCTTTTCTGGCTTATCTTTTGATAGACCAACTTTACTTACTAACACAGTTCCACGAGAGGATGGAGTAACAGGATTAAGAAATTTTATACCCATACTAAACACTCATTATATCTAACTTTTGATCATCCATCAAAGAAAAATAAACTTTCTTTTTTTGTTTTTCATAGCCAACTACGCCTCTAAAGCGTCTACGTTTAGGTTTAACTCTAACAATATTTATAGAGGAAACTTTAACACTAAATAGAGACTCTATTGCCAATTTTATTTTATGCTTATTTGCATTCACGAAAACATACAAAGAATATTTATTAAATTTCTCCCTTAAAAAAGAGGCTTTTTCCGTAATTATAGGACATTTTATTATATCATTGTATTTAATCATAACAATCTACCTTCAAGATATTTTAAAGCATCACTTGTCAACATTATGCATTCGTGATTTAATATATCAAAAACATTCAATCCAATAGGCTTGATCAAGTTTACATGGTGCAGATTTCTAGTAGTACGTAGCAATCCATCTCCATAATCACCAACTATCAGAAAGGAAGAAAATTTGAAATTTTTAATATATTTACACATTTCAGATGTTTTCTTCACATCAATATTCAAATTATCAAGAATGATTAATTGATTATTGAAATATTTTAGAGATAAAGCAATTTTTAAACCAAACTTGCGTACTTTTTTGTTAAGAGAATAGGCATGACTCCTAACAACAGGACCAAAAATAACTCCACCACCCCTAAACTGAGGAGAACGCAAGCTTCCTTGTCTTGCCCTACCAGTGCGTTTTTGACTATAAGGCTTAGCTGTTGTACCAGAAACATCACTGATGCCTTTTGCTTTGTGAGTACCAGCTCTCCTCTTTGCTAATTGCCATCTAACTATATCATGCAAAATACTCAATTTTTGCTTAACGGAAAATATCGAAGGGTTAAGCTGAGTGATACCCATATTATCATTAGATAGATTAACTAATTTACATTCCATAACTAATTTACCAAACCACTAGCATTATCATCATTTGCATCTAACAGTAGACCTACCGGAAAAGGAATATCTTTATGTAAAGGCTTTTTAACTGCATCTCTCACAAAAACGTAAGAATTTCTAAATCCAGGAACGTTGTTACCTTTTACAGCAATTATACTATTTTCATGATCGATAGATAATATTTTCATGTTATGTACAGTTACTCTGCTGCTACCTAAATGACCAGCCATTTTCTTTCCTTTAAATACTCTACCAGGATCCTGACATTGACCAGTAGAACCTTGCGACCTATGAGCAATAGAAACACCGTGAGATGCCCTAAGCCCACTGAAATTATATCGCTTCATTACACCAGCAAACCCCTTACCTATAGAATAACCTGTAATATCAAGATATTGACCAACCACAAAATGGTTGACTCCCACTCTTTTACCACACTCTATTCCTGAGAGATCACTCAATCTACTTTCATATAGTCTATATCTACTATTTATCCCTCTCTTCTTTAAATATTCTAACTGAGGTCTTGCAATATTTTTAAAATCTCCAGTACCTAAAATAACCGAATTATAACCACATTTATCTTGCTCTTTCACATCAACAATACAAGTTTCACTAAGATGCAATAAAGTTACAACCATGCGACCACTATCAGAGTATATAGCAGTATGACCAATATTTGTCATCAATAAACCAATTCTTTTCAACAAATTCATTCTTTTCATTTTCCTTTCCTAAAGACTTTCTTAATCTTTAAATAAATTTCTACACCAGGAGGAGGGGGGGGGAAAAACGATGAATCTCCAAGCATCTGCATCATAGCAGGGGTGAGGCCATATAGAACAATCAGACGCTCAGAAGTTCTCTTTTCAAATTGTTCATGAGATTTTTTATCAACATGAGGAGACCTACCAACATCGAATTTAAAATTATCTCTTGGCAATGCAACCGGACCTGATAGCTTTGCATCAGAATGTTTAAATTTGTCCTTAAATCCACGAACAAACTCTCTAACATATTTCTCTAATTTTGAACAATCAAAAGCTTTGCTTATGATATATGCAACTTGCTCTATTTCAGTCATCACGTCTACTCCAAAATTTCGGAAACAACACCAGAACCAACAGTTCTACCACCCTCTCTTATTGCAAAACGCAATCCCTTATCCATCGCTATTGATACTTGCAATTCCACTTCTATACTTACA
>JAISAR010000114.1 GCA_031266615.1 Rickettsiales bacterium | reverse complement strand
AAACATGAGACGCCAAATATGCTAAGTTTTTTTCTCATTTAATCTGCACAGACTGAAGATAAATAATAGCTTCAACCTTATGATAACGGGGTTGGAGGAACTTGTCAAGTAGTTTTTTTGTTTCTATTGACATCGTTTACTATGTAACTAAATTACAATACTTCAAGTGTGCCCATCTGCATTTCTCCTAAAAATTCCTTACCATAATGCAAGAGATTTAGTGCAGAATAGACGCAAAAATAGCTTATTTTGTGTGGCACAAATCGTGCATTTTTTGGTACGCTTTTTGAAAACCAAGTAGGGAATAAGTGTCATCAACGGTTGCTGCTTTTGCTTTTCCATTGACCACCATTGATAATCCTTGCTTCATCTTAAGAATTAGTTCTTGGTCTGTTTTTGTGTGCTCTGCCCACGCGAGGCTCCCCTGTATTATGGGCAATGTATATTTAACTTTTTTATCGACATTAAGAACTACAGGCTCCTTATCGTACTGAAACCCAGAGGTAACGCTGACCTCGTCTGCTTTTTTATCGACATAACTGACCATTACATATGGCTTGCGATCAGTTGTATAATGCTCACTTTTCTTCTTAGGATAAGACACGATGTAGCATACTTTTTCCCCATCTTCTAATGCAGTATACACAAGCCAATCTTTATATTTTTCTTTCAATTGCACATCACTAACCGATGCGAGAGCGCCTACTGAAAAGAATATTAAAAGTACAAAAAACCTACGCATGCAAGCCAAATTTTAAACTCTCCGATTGTATATGTTGTCTTACCTTACTCATCGCTTGTTCAGCTAGCTGCCTTATTCTTTCTCTTGAAACACCATATTTTTTACTAAGCTCATCTAGAGTTTGAGTGTTTTCAGACAAATATCTACTGACAAAGATGTCTTTTGACCTTTCGTTAAGGTTTGCCAGTGCATTGTTTAAAATTGTTTCTTTTAATTCTTTCTCTTCATAATTTTGGTAAGTTATTTCTTGACTAACCGAGTTACATGGAATCATATCTTGTAACTCCTTTTTAGAGTCATCACCTATCTTTATACACTTATTTAGCGACTGATCCTTACAAGCTAAACGGTAACCCATCTGTACAACATCTCCTTCAGATACAGAAAGTTCATTGGATATTGCTTTTATTTCTTCATTGGTTAAAGCTTCTCTGTTTGTATACTGTAAAATTCTTTTTTTTATTTTACGCAAACTAAAAAATAGCTTTCTTTGTGCTTGCGTTGTGCCTATTTTTACAAACGACCAAGATTTCAATATAAAGTCTTTTATTGAAGCTTCAATCCACCACACCGCATAAGTTGAAAAGCGAAACCCTAAATCAGGATTAAACTTTTTCACTGCGTGCATTAAACCCATGTTCCCTTCCATGACCAAGTCCATAAGCAGCAGTCCATAGTTTTTGAACTTCATTGCAATTTTCACTACCAAATTCAAATGACTGGTAATCAACTTATGAGCGGAAGAAATATCTTTGTATTGGTGCCAATTTTTTGCTAACCGTACTTCTTCTTCTTGGGAAAGCATAGGAAATTTTCGCACTTCAGCAATATACTGCGTGAGATTAGTGCTACTGTTAATACATAAACTTGTTGTTGGGATTAGCATAACAACTTAAATTAAAACTCCATGCATATAATATATTGATTTTCTGACAAAAATTCAAGATTTAATTTAAAAAAGTATGTATATCTCTGCAGCCAACTAGGACCTAAAATGTCTTAGCACTGGCTGCCAGCATATAACTCCATAAACTAAAATAGCCTACATATGTCATTCCAGTGCTTAAAAACACTGGAATCCACATTTCTTTTTTCTAGGTCCCAGCACCAGTTACTTGAATGACAAAACTGGGACGACAAGAAGAGTTGCTAAGATGGACTAGAAGTTAAACATCAATCCAGCTTCTGCGCCAATAGTGCTGTAAAGAACCTTTATTTTACCATCATCCTTAGTTGCTGCATCAAACTTAGCACCATAAGAACCGAAATAACGAGCTCCAGCAAAGAGTTTGATTTCTGGAGTTACGTCATAACTAACACCAGCTTTTGCTTGATAAGCAAAACCAAATTTCTTTTGATCCTTTACACCATCAGCTGCTGAAGGATTGCTGAGATATGCTGCACCAAGACCAACACCAACATATGGAGTGATAGGCATATCCTCAATTGCTACGTCATAATACACGTTAACTAGCCCTGACATTACCGATAAATTATCTGCAACTCCTGGTTCAGTTGTTATGCTTGTATCAGCATTTTTACTTAATTGTGAGTAAAGCGCTTCAACATCAACCCTGATATCATCCATTTTGTAACCAAATGCACCACCACCAGCCATAAAAGAAGCCTTGAAAGGATCAACATCAGTAACAGCAGTAGAATTCTTTTTAACTGTAATGTTATCGATCTTTGTTTTAAAAGGTAAAAATTCACCGTTGTACTGCAGGCGAATGTAGTAGCTAGTTTCTTCGTCAGCTATTGGACCAACAGGATCTGAAAAAGCAGCGTTTGATAAACTTAGCAACGTCACTAAGGCGGTTGCTGAAAAAAACTTTTTATAATGCATAATTGCCCTCGTTAAAAAAAAATTAAAATTCCACTTTAGCAATTTAAGTAAAAACTAAAGTTAAGTCAAGTACTAACTTAATAACATAAAATATTTGACATTTAAACCAATTTTTAAGGGTAAGGTAAAAATTTTATTAATAAAAAGATAATTATATAACTTTTTACCTTTGATTTTTTGGTATTTTCTTACTGACTCTAGTATTTCTTTGCTTTCTGCATGCCATCTTCGCTGCTGCAATTTCTTTTATCTTTGTATGATATTCCAGGTACAGTATATGAAACAATGCTAGTACCAGAGATACAGAAACCTAGTTAGCAATACAGAGAATTTTTAAAAGGGAAGTTTAAACCCAGGTGGTAACCCCATCATACCTGCAAGATCAGAGGTCGCATTTGCCATGTCTTCCTCTGCCTTTTTAATGGCATCGTTGAACGCTGCTGTTACTAAATCTTCTACTATATCTTTCTCCTCGTTTCTCATAAGCTCTAAGTCTATGCTTACTTTCTTAGCTTTGTAACTACCTATTTTTACAACTTCCACTAACACAGAAACTTTGCCACCCCCGGAAATACCTTGAAACTCTTTTCCAATGTACTTCTCCTGAGCTTCCGCAAGCTTTTTTTGCATCTCTTGTGCTTGCTTCATTATTTGACTGAAATCCACAATTTACTCCTTATTCTCTATATTAACTACCTTTGCACCCTTAAACGTATCAAGTATATTCTTGACTGCAGGTGCATAATTTAAATTACTTACTTCCCTGCTCATATAGCCTGCATCAACTGTGACAACCCATTCTTGCTGAGTCACTTGATTTAAGTAATTTTTCAAGTCATTACAAAAACTGTTGTCCAACTGAGATACAGCTCTTAATTTTAAATACCCAGGTTTGCAATCCACTAATTGTAGATTACTACATAGCTGTTTGTAAAGATAAATTTGGTTATTCCGTCGTAATAGTTGCAGAATCTTATCAAAATCGTAATTTTTTTGCTGTGCACTCTCTGCGTTACGCACATTCCTTTGCTGGGTATTCTGCGTAAGAACTTTTTTGACTACTTGCTCAGGGGAAGGTAAATCAGAAAGGTAACAGAGGCTAATTAACATCATTTCAGCAGCAATATCGTTACATGTTGAAGTTTTTATATCCTGAACTCCCTTGAGCAACATCTTCCACAATCTCGAGAAAAATATTAAAGATTTCTTTGCACTTAAGTCTTTTATCCTGTTCTTTTCACATTCTATAACTGAACTATCGATTTCTTTTGTAATCAAATAACGGCATATTAATTGGATTGTTTGCAATAGACCTTCGAAAGTACTGAGTGGGTTTGCTGTCTTTATTGCCTTGTCGAATACTGACAGAGCCTTCTGTAAATCACCACATAATATTGCTTCCAGTAGATCAAATATAATATCTTTATCCACCAAACCGAGTATTTCTATCACATTTTTGATGGATATTGTGCTATCTTTGCTATATAGCACTGCTTGATTCATTAAAAATAAAGCGTTACGCATCGAATTGCTACAGTGGTGTGCAATTAATTCTGATGCCCCATTTTCAATGAGATAATTTTCTTTTTGTGCAATGCCATTCAACCGCTCCACTATTTTAGCTGCAGGGATGTTATGCAAATCAAACCTTTGAC
Source organism: Rickettsiales bacterium (assembly GCA_031266615.1). GTDB lineage: Bacteria > Pseudomonadota > Alphaproteobacteria > Rickettsiales > Anaplasmataceae > Wolbachia. Next base: position 3,580 of record JAISAR010000114.1, on the reverse strand, counting down.
AACGTGCAATAATAGTTATCGGTATCTTTTTTATCTCTGTGGTTGCCAGAACAAACTTTACACTGGATGGTGGTTCTTCTAGGGTTTTAAGCAATGCATTAAATGCACTACTAGATAACATGTGTACTTCATCTATAATATAAACCTTGAATTTAGAGCTTATAGGTGAATAGCAAATGTCTCCTAGGATTACTTTGATATCTTCAACGCTAGTGTGACTTGCTGCGTCAATCTCTATCACATCTGGATGACTTGAGTTCTTTATCGCTAGACAATTCTCACATGACCCACAAGGTTCAAAAGTTGGTCCCAAGGAACAATTCAAACATAAAGCTATTATTCTTGCTGTGGTAGTTTTACCAACTCCACTACTACCGGAGAGCAGTATGGATTGTGGGATTTTGCTGAGAGCAAAAGCGTTTTCTAATATACGCACTAATATATCTTGACCTATTAGATCTTTGAAGCTACTAGGACGATATTTTAATGCTATGTTCATAACTTACGATAAACAAACAGTTCAATAGGTATGCAACCCAAAAAGATTCTGATATGGCTGCTTTATCTCTGACCTGACCAAGTTACAGAGTTTTTGCCTGCATACCTTGTAAAATATTATACTTTTTTTTTTATTTAGCAAGGTATATCCTATGGTAGTCTATGATTAGTTGGGGTTGCATAAGTTACATATAGAAATTAATTATGATTTTATATCACTTCCCTCTTTGTCCATTCTCACGAAAGGTTAGAGCTCTTCTCAAGGAGAAAAAGTTAGGTTGTGATTTAGTATACGAGAATCCGTGGGAGAAGAGGAATGAATTTATGGAGATTAACCCAACTGGACAAGTACCAGTGCTTGTGGATAATAATTTTATTATAACAGACAGCGCTGCTATTTGTGAGTATCTAGAAGAAACTTACAGCAGTGATATCAAATTGCTCGATTTGTCTACTGTTGTTAAGTCTAAAATACGTGCTTTAGTTAATTGGTTTGATAACAAGTTTTATAACGAAGTTACTAAATACATTATAAACGAAAAAGTAATAATTAACCGCAGCCCTGATTCTAGGTTTCTTCATGCAGCTCAGCATAACCTGTCTTGCCATATAGAATACATTGAACACTTAATTAGCAAAAACGTTTGGCTTGCAACCGATAAGTTCACTTTGGCTGACATTACTTTAGCGTCACATATCTCTGTAATGGACTATGTAAATAGTTTTCCATGGGAAAAAAGTAGAATTTTAAAAGAATGGTACTCTATTGTTAAGTCAAGGCCCTGTTTTCGTGAGATGTTATTAGAAAGAGTTTCTGGATTAACTCCTCCTAGGCATTATGCCGATTTTGATTTTTAACTCATGTTAGCTTTAAAGCTACAGTCATCCCTTCATCAGTTGGAATCAACATAGAGTAATATTTTTCTTCGTCTGATAATCTACGATTAAATTCTCTCATAGCATGCCATGATTTTTCTGATACTTCCTTTGGAGGCGATTCTAAAAACACTGTGTTAAACAATAGAGTGTTATCTGCAACAATGAGTCCATCTCGTTTAATATACAGCTCTGCCCAATCTAGATATTTAGGGTAACCACCTTTATCGGCATCAATGAACATCATGTCAAACGGTGCTTTTGCTGACAACTCATTCAGTTTTTCCAATGCATCGCCTTCTATTAAAGTAATTTTATTGTCCAGATTAAAAGCACTAAAATTTTTTTTTGCTATACTTAAGTGCTCAGGATTATTCTCTATTGTGTATATATGGCCACATTCAGGTAGAGCTTTTGCCATACAAATCGATGAATACCCATATAATGTACCAATTTCAACGATACTTTTTACTTTATGAATTTTTATAAATAAACTGAGCAGCTTTCCTTCTTCAGCGCTAATTTGGATGTGTTTCTTTTCCTCAAAAATACAGTATTCCTCTATTTTTTTGTATTTCTTTGCGAATAAATCTCTTATGTATGATAATTTCGTGCTAGAGTTGTTGCGTGCCATGTCTTGTATTAACGATTTAATTTATATATGTTAGCTTGAAATGGTAAAAACTTTTGTTTTAGGTTATTATTTTTTGCAGCGTAAAATTTTAAGTGACAAAAATTATTATATATAATATTATAATTAACTAGTATAATAGTCGATAGATTGTCATACTAGAGTTTGGGGAAATGCTCATGAGCATTTCTTTTTAGTTAAAATATAATTTTCATAATCAATTAGAGGGGGTTATATGTCTTATAATATTGCTGGTGAAGTTGAAACGTTAAGCAAAAAATCTAACAAAGATGAAGGGGTTACATTGTTACATAACCCAGCTTATCGTGAGAAGTATAGGGAACGTTTTGATGAAGCCCAGAAAAAAGTTATGGATATGGTTCAGTTTTATGATGGAACAATAATATTAATAGAAAATAAAATTGCTATGTATTATTACGCTTGGCACAGTAAAAAAAGAGAATTTGAGCGTAAGAAACAACAAGCAGTGGTAAAAAACGATAGCTCAACATAGGGTTTTTTTTATGATAAGCTACAGTGGTATTATTTCACTATAGCTTTTTCATATAGCTTATCTATCACATTAGTAAAGTATTCTAATGTTTTATATCCCTCGTGTTTAATTTTATTATGTTCTGTATGTGATTTATCGTCGCTAAGCTTGATAAAAAATATTGGGGTAGCCATAATACCAAGCTTATTTATTGCCAGTGATTTATCGTTTATAATTTTGTCAAACACTTCCTTGTTTTTCTTTTCATCGATGCATTGGTTAAACAGGTCTTGCTTTAAGTTACTTAGTGCAGCAATCCTTTGTAGTACAGTTAAATCACTTAAATCAGAATAGTTCCACGAGTCTATTGAATTAAAAACAGCTTTGTTAAAATTAAAATAGTCTTCTTCTTTTTCATAGCAATAGCTTAGCATTGCAGCTTTTAATCCTCTATAATCTAGAGGAAAATGACGGAATATATATAACATTTTGCCCGTATCTATATATTTCTTTTTAATTGCAGGAAAAACCTCCTTATGAAAAAGGGAACAGTGATAACAAGTGAGCGAAGCATATTCTATCATTAAAATTGGCGCTTCTGGATTTCCTAGTGATTTGTCATCGGGCAATGGTGATAATAGTTCTTCTGCTGTTGTTTCACCAGTTTTTCGAGTGTACTGGTTGTTGGATAAGTCTTGTTTAATAACTGCATAAGAATTAACACTTATAAAAATCAGTAAAAGCAATAGTCTGAAAATCATTACAATATAAACACTAAAATTACTAAGAAAATTACGTATCTATATTAATAATGTCAAGATAACTTTTACTTAGCAAGATTCTCAACTCTTTCTCTGAATGCAGCAATTATTTTACTTTGTGTATATTTGTACACTGAATTTAATAGAGTTGAAAGCGAGCTAGATTTAAACTCAAACTCTATGTAAAACTTCACCATGGTCTTATCCTCACCTATAGGGATGAATTTCCATTCATTGTATAAATGTTTGAATATTCCATTTGATGATACAGCTTTTATCCAACCTTCATTTGTTCTGCTTGGAGAAAGAAAGGTTACTTCT
>JAISAR010000065.1 GCA_031266615.1 Rickettsiales bacterium | reverse complement strand
AGATGACCACATCCTGATAAAACCACAGCAGCTTTTAATTTTTTTTCACCCATAGAGTACCTTGTTTTCATATAATTTAGGTATTGTAGTACAAATTCCATGTTTGAAAAGGGGTAATTGTATTAATTACTTCATACTAGTTATGATATAGTTAATAATTATTATATATAATTAAGCATATTTATAGTTAACGGGATTGTAATATGGAGTCAAGTGGCGCAGCAAGCACAGATTATTCAGATCAGTTCATTGAAAATATAGTAAAATATATTAGAGAAAAGCCAGATTTGGTAAGCAAATTGGAGAACTTATTAAAAGATAATGAAGATTTTAAAAAAATAGTAGAAAAATCTGAAGATGTACCTGTCAAGGATATAGTTGAATTACTGAAAGGCAATGAGGATCTTTCAAAAGGTGCAATAGATATTGTAAAGGAATATCTTGAGAAAGACAACAATGAATTAAAAATGCTTCTTGAACAAGTAAACAAAGTAGAGGGCATGGAGGAAAAGCTCGAAGCTTTAGGTAGCCAGTTGTCAATTCAAGGAGTTATAGGTGGAGCAGCGATTACAGCACTAACAGGTGCACTAGCAGGTACATTAGCAATAGGAGGAGTGGCTGGTGCATTAATGGGTGGTGGATTAGCATTAGCTGGGCTTGTGGCACTGGTGGCTATAGCTGCTATTGGTTATGCTATATATCAACATAGAGAGGAGATAGGACAGGGTGTAGTCAATACAGGACAAGCAGCAGGAGGAGGTATACTTTATATAGGGAAAGCAGTTAAGAGTTTAGTGAAGGACTTGATCGATAAATTGCCTACAATTCAAAAAAGAGAGAATAATTTTGCAAAATTGAAGAGCGATTTATTGGAACAACATCATCATAAAAGTGCTGAAGAAGAGAAAAAAACAACGCTTAATAACAAAATAGAAATAATAAGAATGCTCCAAGATAAAGATCAGCAGTCTGCTATAGAAAAATTAGTGGAAGAGGAAGAGATTAAATTTCCAGAGATGAAAAAGCTCATAGAAAAAGGTGATAGTACTCATGTAGATGATATGGATAAGTTGAAAGATTTTATGGATGATTTTCTACCTAAAATTATGGCCATTGGTGAAGGTAGAATAGAGAAGGTAGAGGAAAAAGTTAATGAGAAAGTTAAAGAAATGAAACCGCCAGGTTCTACAGTAAAAAACCCAAGTTCTGAACTAGCAAGCCCAGAAGAAGAGATCAAAAAGTGATAGCTTCCTAAATTTTAATTAAGGCTTCAATTACCCGTTTCGTAGTATTTCTCAACCAATTTATTAAGCAACCTTATACCAAAACCCACCGCTCCTTTTGGAGAAATATCAGTGCCTTTTTCATGCCAAGCCGTGCCTGCAATGTCTAAATGTGCCCAGTAAGTTTCATTCACAAAACGCTGTAAAAATTGTGCAGCCATTATGCTATCCCCGCCAGAGCCTGCAGGAGCGATGTTTTGAACATCAGCAATCGGCGAGTCGATAATTTTATCGTAAGTCTCATTCATAGGAAAACGCCACAACTTCTCGTTTACTTCATTTCCTACATCGATAAGACGATTTGCTAATTCATCATTATTGGAAAAAAGACCAGCATATTCATTATTCCCAAGCGCAACCACTATAGCACCAGTTAAAGTTGCAAGATCAACCATAAACTTAGGTGAGAATCTGTCCTGCGTATACCACAAAGCATCCGCAAGTATGAGCCTTCCTTCTGCATCGGTGTTTAACACTTCTATTGTCTGCCCAGACATCGAAGTTACTACATCACTTGGTCTTTGAGCATTACCGTCCACCGCATTTTCTGCAAGTGCAACTACGCCAATTGCATTTACCTTTGCTTTTCGTCCAGCTAGAGTACGCATCACCCCAACCACAGTAGCAGAACCTGCCATGTCATATTTCATTGACTCCATGCCACGCGAAGGCTTGAGTGACACTCCACCAGTATCAAACGTTATACCTTTACCCACAAAAGCTACAGGCTTTTGTTCCTTGGAAGCTCCATTCCATTTGATCACTACTAATTTTGGCTCTTTACTACTTCCTTGTGCTACCCCAAGCAATGCTCCCATTTTTTTCTCTTCCATCTGCTTCTTACCAAGCACTTCGATTTCAAGGCCAAGCTTGGTAAGCTCGGTTTTTATGTGATCAGCATAGGATTCTGGATATAAAACATTAGGTGGTTCAGTGGTAAAAGCACGTGCAAGAAATATGCCTTCGCCTTCTTGTCTTAAACGCTCAAATGATTTTTCAGCACTACTGAATTGCTCATCTTTTGCTAGCACTGTAATCCCCTCTACTTCTGTAACTTTTTCATCCTTTTTGGTTTTATACTTATCAAACTTAAAACTACGCAAAAATGCACCGTATGCAACATTTGCTGCATTGCCTTCGATTGAAATTGCCGCTTGCTTGATTTTTAATCTGCTTAGTTCGTAATATATTTTTCCGCCAATATTTAATTCTTTGTTTTCATCCCATTCATCTCTCTTGCCAAGCCCGGCAACTATAACATTCTTTCCCTCTGATGAAGTAATGGAGAAAAATTCACCAAAGCCTCCATTGAAATCACTAAATCTTTTGATGCTATCTATAATTTGCTTATCTTGTAAAACCTTAACGTTACTTATAAATTCATCATTTTCAAACAAACCTACTACTAGCGTTTCAAAATCAGGTAAAGCCTTAGAAATTGTTATCTTCATCGTTGACATCTCCGTTGCAAATAATTGTAAGCTGCACATAAAACATAGTAAAAACATTAGTAAGATGTTTTTCATATACATTTTAAGTACAACAGCGTTTAAGACTACTATGAGCTCCCCTGATATGCAAGGGTTTTATCTTTTATCAGAAAACTTGTTATACCCACCCAAGGTGATATTAAATGTGTAGGTCTTAACTGCACGATCATTATAAGTAAATGGTGCTATCAGAAGGCTTGCAAGCCCATTATCAATAAGATCCCCAAGAACAGAATCAGCACAGTTGTTACAATTATGGTCGGCAAAGAACATTTGTGTTGTGAATTCTGGAAAATCTGGATGTTGAACCAAAAAGTTGATGTGTGGAGCCCTATCACCGATTTTTCCAGGTACTATTGTAATAAAATTATAATAGCCAAGGTTATTGACTATAAACCTTCCTGATCCGGTAAAATTTGGATCAAGCTTATCACCCTCCACATTTTCATCATAATAGTTCACGCCGCGTGAATTCGCGTGCCATATAGAAACCACAGCGTTTTGTATTGGCAAACAGTTTACATCAGTGACTCTACCCACTATGCTTATCAATTCTCCTGTTGCGCTACTTGGAGAACCAGGTTTTCTTCTTAAATTATTTGAAGAGTTAAAGCTTTTTGGTTTTGCATCAAGATCATAAATCTCTGGAGTTTCAATACAGTTGAGCAAAATAGGATCGGCCGCAAATGATGACAACCCAAACATAGCCTGTATTAAAAGCGCTAATAAGATATTTTTCACTTTCATCTCGTTTATAATGCCTGCACTTGGATTATAGCGGTTTTTTTCTTTTGTTTAAAGATGTTGCTATTCCACATCAAGAACAACCATTAGCTCCTTAGGACTCACATAACCCAGAGCATTTTTTGCTTGTTCATCAAGCAGATCCAAATCTAAGCTTTTTTCATATAAGCCAAACACTTTATTACTCAACTTTTCCCTTTCAAAAGATATATTCTTTAGCAAAAGTTTATTGTACTCTATCTCTTTTTTTAAATCCATTAATGCTGATAAGCCACGTTTACCCGTAATTGTACTGATACTAAAATATAGTGTAAGAGAAGAAATAAGCAAAGCTGTACTTAAACACAGTAACTTCTTCTTATTCCTAAATACAAACACCATACTTTTACATATAAGAAACTAAAAAACGTATAACATGAAAAAGTGAATAAAAAACTAAGCACCCTAGTTACAGCTTAGAACCCTTTTACCGCAAGCCAAGCCCGGATATACAACTGACACTACATTCTGGCCACTGTTTGTCTCAAGGCAACCAATGAACCCCTTGCATAACCAATTTATGGCTGATACTCAAGAACCCTGGCGGACTTTACACCTTGGCTTTACTTTATTTATAACGTAAATTTTACCACTCCTTCTCACAACTTTACAGTTTTTATCTCTGCTGCGATGGGACTTTAGTGAGCCTTTAACTTTCATAACTATAGCGAAAACCAAATTATTTTATATTATGGTTACTTACAAAGAGTTAGTCAATTGATAAATTTATCACATTCTATTAAAATATTGTATAATCGTTGCTGACACTTCCTCGATCGACTTTTGTGTTACATCAATAATTGGCCAATTGTTTTGTTTAAAAAGTTCCTCTGCTTTTTTAATTTCCCTCTCTACTTTCTTGGGGTCAGCGTATACATTATTATTTTCGTTGTTAATTGAAGTGAGCCTATTTTTGCGTATTTCCACTAGCCTACTTGCATCTATTGTTAGCCCTATTGTCAGCTTGTTCTCTAACTTTGTTAAATCAACATAAAAGGGTACCTCACTAACAAAGGGAATATTTGCAACCCTATAGCCCCGATAAGCTAAATACATACTGGTGGGAGACTTTGATGTACGCGAAACTCCAGTCAAGATTATGTCTGCCTTATCAATATCTTGAATATTTTGTCCGTCATCATGATTAATAGTGTAGTTTATTGCCTCAATGCGCTGAAAATACTCATTATTTATCTCAGTATGCAAGTCAAGCTTCTCGTCTTTTTCAATTTCAAGATAGGAAGAAATTTCTCTAATAATATGTGATAATATTGCTCGATAGGGAATTTCCAATTTTATACAGTTATCTTTTAAATATTTTCTTAGTTCGTCATCAGTAATAGTGCATATAACAAAGTGATGCTCATCACTTTTCTTATTGATTTCCTCCAAAATTCTATCAACTTGTTCTTCTTCTTTCACAAAAGACCAAACATATTCAATTGTTTCTACAGAACGAAAGTGTTTCAGAGCTGATTTTGCAACTGATATAACAGTTTCACCGCTTGAATCTGATACTAAGTGTAGATTGAGCTTTTTAAAGGTCATATTTTATATAGTATTATACTATATAATAGTACGGACTCAAGCAACCTGCTACTGAAATTGCACAAATATTGTGATTTTAGGACCAGTTATGTGTCATCCAAGTAGAACACATCATAAATTCGCCTAAACCTCCAGTTGTAGGCAAAAAGTACTCTTTATTAATTTATCTTATTATCAGCGAGATTTGGTATAAGATAGAAAATTAGATAGATTTTGCAGTGCGATACAAAATAACGATAGAATATAACGGTAGTAGTTTCTCTGGTTGGCAGAAACAGCAACATTCTGCTGACTCAATCCAGGAGGCCATAGAAAACGCTATATTTAATTTCAGTGGCGAGAAAGTCACTTTATACTGCGGTGGCAGGACTGATGCGGGAGTTCATGCTTTAGGACAAGTTGCTCATTTTGATATGGAGAGGGAATTTGAGCTTTACAGAATAAGGAACGCAATAAATTATCACTTAAAATCGATTCCTATAGTCGTACTCAATGCAGAAGTTGTAGATGATGAATTTCACGCGCGATTCTCAGCAAAAAAAAGACACTACGAATATAGGATAATTAATCGCTATGCCCCTGCAGCTTTGGAAGCTGGTTATGTATGGCAAGTATTTAACCCACTTGACGTAAACATCATGCGTGAAGCGGCTAAATATCTGCTTGGAAAGCACAACCTTTCAAGTTTCTGCTCAAAAGACTGTCAAGCTGCAAATCCGGTAAGAACAATTGATGATATCGAGACAGTACAAAATGGGAGTCATATATACATCAAAATATCCGCTATTTCTTTTTTACATAATCAAGTGAGGATCATTGTCGGCACTTTGGTTGAATTTGGAAAAAATAAAACTAATCCACAAGAAATGCTAAATATATTAAACCAACGCAAAAGAAATGCTGCTGGAGTTACTGCACCACCTTGCGGTTTGTATTTGGTAAAGATAGATTACTAGCTTAAGTCCTCATTGGCATTACTATATATAATGCATTCGGATCATCTTCATCAGTGATAATTGTAGCACCATTGCCATCTGATAAGCTAAACTTACATTTGTTTTTTATGCAGGATAAAACATCAAGCAAATAGCGTGAATTAAACCCTATTTCCATAGGAGTTTCATTATAATCTACCTCTATGGATTCAGTTGCATCACTGCACTCTTGAGAGTTTGAGTTTAGAGTTAGTAATTTTTCTTGTAACGAAAACCTAATGGATTTTATTTTATCGGATACAACAACGGAAACACGATCTATAACGCTAGCTAGCTTACCGCTCTCAACAACCATTTGTTTATCTTGAGATGCCGGAATAACAGTTTTATAATCTGGAAAAGTTCCATCTATTAATTTTGATATTAGAATATACTCACCGCATGTGAATTTGATTTTTCTATCTGAGAGCTTTATATTAACTTCACTGCAATCATCCAATACTTTCAGCAACTCCATAACAGTTTTACGTGGAATTATCACACCAAATTCGCCGTTGATATTTTCAGGTTTAGGCCTCTTTATACGTGATAAACGGTGACCATCGGTTGCAATGCAGTACAGAAATTGTTCATCTGTATGCAGGTATATCCCATTCAAATTGTATCTTGTATCATCTAGTGATACAGCAAACTTCGTTTTAGTTAATAAGTCTACCAAATCTGCGCTCAGTAGAGTAAAATCATACTTATGATCACCTTCTTCGAGAACAGGAAAGTTACTTGAAACTACATTCGGCAGAGAAAAGTTTGCATTTCCACAGGATATCAATAATTTCCCTTGATCATTCATTTCGAAATTAATATCCAAATCAGTTGGCAACTTCTTCACTATGTCATGTAAAGTATGCGCTGAGATTTTTACTTCTCCTTCCGCTGACACATTTGCAGCAAGTGAGGCAAATATTGAAATGTCAAGATCGGTGGCCTTTAATTTTATGCTGCCATGTTGTGCTTTGATATTTATACATGCTAAAACATCTATCGCGTTACGCCTTTCAACCACCCCGCTCACTCTGGATAGCGTATTTAAAAGACTTGCGCGGCTCACGCTAAAATGCATTTGCTCGCACACAGCTTGCTCTTTGATTTCTACACCCGCAACCTCTGACATACCAATTCTCAAAAATATATTTCAAATGATATCCACATTCTACGTAAAGTAAAGTGCTATTTGTAAGACTTTTTGACAGTCTAGCAAACGAAAATTTGCTATTCCACACATGCTGACCTAAAAACTTATTTTAATGGGTTAAGGGAATAATGTCAACCCATCACCACCTGGCAGCGGCGGCAGGCCAAATGCTTCTCTTTTTTCGTTGAGGGTCATGAAGCTTGCGTTTTCTACGTATTTCCACAGTTTTTGTCTCTTTTCCATGAGAATTTCTATTGCATCTTTGTCGTATGACAAGCACAGATCTTCACCAAATCTTGGTGTCAACCAAGAATTTAGGTGACAGACGATGTTTTCTAGTGTTGGTAAAACCGTCTGTTCCCAAAGGGAAAGGCGTGCTTCGACCAAATTGCTGTAAGTGTTGTCGCCTGGTATGCCAAGCAATTGCGGTGGAACGCCAAAAGCCAGTGCAATATCGCGAGCTGAGCTATGTTTAGATTCAATGAAATCCATATCTCTTGGCGATAGACTCATTTCCTTCCATTCCAAGCCTCCTTCAAGCAATATTGGCCTTCCAGCGTTGACAGAGCCTAAGTAATGATCATTTATCTGTTCTTTCAAGCGCTGATACTGCTCCTGGCTTAAATTTCCACTGCTCCCATCTTTTGCTGGTTTTACAACTATTGCGCCACTTGGTCTTGCCCCATTTTGCAACATTGCCTGATTCCAAGCGCCAGCTTGGTTATGCTGATCTATGCTATATGCTGCTGCCTCAATTGGCGACAGTCCATACCAATCACTCAAAGGATTGAAGGTTTTAAGATGTAGCACTGCTGAACGTCCAGTTAGCTTATTGACCTTAAAGTCATAACTGTTATTGTTTACAGTGTAGCGGTATATATAAGGAACGTTATTCCTTCCAGGAACAATCTCAACTCTATCGGGGCGCAGAAGATAGAGCTCTGTTGGTGGGTTCCTATTGTTTTTCGACTCAATCATCAACACATAAGCATTGCCGCTAATTAATCGGTGAGTTACAATTCCCTCAATAAACTCTGATTTTGATGTTATTGGGCTGGGAGAATAAAGTAACTTCAGTAACGGATGGACTTTTAGTTGTGACTTTCCCTGATTAGTAAGCCGGTAGAGGATAAAAGGCACTGAAGATGCAGCATTTGCAATCATGTTGATTGCTCGAAAGGCAATAACATTTTTGACGTAGCCTTCCTCAGCAAAACTCGCATAACTGCGCTCACTCCAACTTGGTTCCATTATGAGCTGCAAAGCAGAGTATTTATGTGCTTTTCTCCTTTGAAAGATATTGAGATTCATATTTGCCTCCTGTTTGTTGAAAAATTGAAATTATGGTGGAATTATATAAATTGGTATCACACATATGAACATCATGTTTGAAAACAATCTCTACACAGTAGTGAAAGGCAGGAGGGAATGGTCAAAAAAATGAGCTTTTTTCTGAGCTGAGCGAAGCCACCTAAGGTAGAGAATGGATCAGGAAGGAGTGCTGTATATACTAGTAACTATCTTTCCTATGTCTTATTGCACTAACCACTACCATATGTTCTATATTATCTATTTCATAAATCACACGGTACTCGCATTCTACGAGATCCTTTAAATTTGTATGACAAAGACTTTCCTATTTTATCAGGATTAACTGTAAGGCGCTCTTTTATGGCTTTTTCAACTCTCAATCTTATTGTTTTTGGGAGAGTTGGAAGATCCGTTTCTGTAACATCCTTTAGAAATTCAATTTTGTAGGGCTTTATTCCCACTTAACATCTTCAAGCTTAACTCTTTCTGCACCTGAGCGTTTAGCAGCAAGCTCAGCTAGTGCCATATCTTCCTTCTCAATTTCAATTGCTTCTTGCATTAGCTCTTGTGCCAGATCTTGAATGGACTGGTTTTTTATTCTAGCCAACTCAACAAGATACTCTGAAATTTCATTGTTAAAAGTTATGCCGAATCTTGAGTCCGCCATATGTTTTATCAAAACCTACTACAACAATTATACAACATTTTCCTGAATTTTTCAATAAAAGAAGTTACCTATATGTAAAGAAGATTTTGTGCACCTGTGTTGACAAATAACTAAAGATTTGCCACAACTGGCTTTTGCTAATGGCACAGAAGTTACAAGATATCATTAGGAATAAAGAAAACTGTGGTCAGTGTTACGCACTGGGGTGACATCAACAGATTTAAATAGTAAAGAAACAGAACATGGTAAAGTGGCTAGTATCTAATCAGCTTATTGATTATAACCATGCTGTAAAATTCATGGAAGCAAAAATTCAAAGAATTTACGATAGTTTATCTGATGAGTTAGTATGGCTGCTCCAGCACCCTCCACTTTACACAGCAGGGATCGGTACAACAGATGACGACATTGTTGAAAAATTATTCCCTGTATATAAAACAGGCAGAGGTGGTAAATACACATATCATGGCCCGGGACAGCGCATTATATATTTAATGTTGGATCTCAGAAAAAGAAATAAATGCGATATAAGACTATATATTAGAGACCTCGGTAATTGGATCATAAATGTTTTAAAGCACTTCAATATATTTGGAGAATTCAAAGAGGATAGAATAGGTATTTGGGTGAATAAAAATGGAGTAGAAGAAAAAATAGCAGCTTTTGGCATTCGTATAAGAAAATGGATAACTTACCATGGCATAGCACTTAATGTCTCTCCAGATCTTTCTCACTACAGAGGCATTATTCCTTGCGGGCTGAAAGATTATGGTGTTACATCAATGAAAGAACTAGGAGTTGAAGTTTCACTTTCTGAATTGGACGACATACTAAAAAAAGAGTTTTATAAGATATTTTAATGCGTTCCGCTATCGTTTGCCTTCTATACTTTGTTTTCACTTTATGCGCTTATGCAATCAATCAAGTTGATATTATTGCTCCCTCTTCCAGGGGAAAAGAATCAGATCTAACTACCATAAAAGAATATGTAGAAGCTTTGGGTTTTTATTCCCATATTGCGGAGAAAATATACAGTAACGATAATCCATTCTACTCTAACTCCGATGAATTCAGAGCAAAAGATTTGATCAGTGCCTTAACCGACGATAGCAAAATAATTTGGTGCATTAGAGGAGGAACGGGAGCTTCTCGGTTAATTCCTTATCTAGAAAGATTGCCCAATGATAAAAAAGAAAGAATTGCCCAAAATAAAAAAATTCTCATAGGCTATAGCGATATAACTGTCTTACACATCTATCTACAAGCTAAATACAATTGGCAAACTCTTCACGGTGCCATGTTGGAAATGATAGTAAATAACTCCGTTTCTGAAAGCTCCGTTAAAAAACTGAAAGGGTTAATTCTGGACAAACGAAGCTCTATTAGATTCGATAACTTAAAAATAATCGACAATGGTATTAAACTAAAAAACGGCAGATTAGAATCTAAAATTGTTGGTGGTAATATGACTTTAGTTGAAAATAGCGTAGGAACTGCTTGGCAAGTAAATGCAAAAGGCAAAATTTTATTTTTGGAAGACATAAGAGTTTATCCATACGCAATGGAACGCAGTTTGGATCACCTAAAACAAGCTCATATTTTCGATGAAGTGCAAGCGGTGATTTTTGGTAGCTTTACTGATTCCGGTAACGATAATCTTATTGAAATTGTAAAAGAGAGATTTGCAAAAAGTGTCAACTTTCCGGTGTTCACAATTCAAGGAATAGGCCATGGGTATACAAACGATCCCTTACCTCTTAACACCCACACTACCATCAGCATTCAAGACGAGAAAGAAGGTCTGTTTTTTATGGATGTACGGAATGTCAGCCTTATAGACTCTGCGTCACAGTAGAATGAATGACAATGTTGGTGCCATCTAAGTAGCCCTTCTCCTTGTCATCCCAGCGCGTGACGCTTGTATCTGGGATCCAAGATACTATTTTAGTAATAAATATTTAAGAAATTTATCAAATGGGAAAAAAGGCAAAAGAAGCCCTGGTCAGTATTTATTTTCAGTATTGGCGTTTTTATGTCTTAAACGCTGCAATTTAGCTGCTTTTAAACGCAACTAGTCTAAGCTATAATATTTAAGAAATTTACCA
>JAISAR010000021.1 GCA_031266615.1 Rickettsiales bacterium | reverse complement strand
GCTGCATGTCTTTTTCATTTTTTCTACATTCAGCCAAATCGCGCTTAAACTAAGCGTCAGCAAATTATTATAGCGCCAATTTAAAGTATTATAGAGTCAAAACTCGCCACTCGGGGTTTCTTTGCCTTTTTTTCTGCTTAGTGAATTTCTTAACGTTTACAGTTTAGGTTATTTGCATTTAAAAGTAGCTAGATTAGACGTTTAGAATAAAAAAACGCCAATTTATAAAGTTAATATGAATAACTAGCCACCAACGGGGCTTCTTTTGCCTTGTTTTTTCATTTAGTAAATTTCTTAAGCATTTCTTGAATTTTATAGCTTACCAGCGTTACGCGCTGGAATGACACCATTGTTGACTGGCAAAACGGTACCTTTAATTTGTCCTATTACCATTGGGATTTGGTATTAGTCGTATTTCAGTTTACAACTCTATCTAAAAGAATGCCGAGAAAAAGCAGTAGTCCTACATAGGAGTTATTTTTAAATATGGACATGCATTGACTGGAGTCGCCGGGGTTGAGATTTTTATATTGGTAATGAAACATGACCCCTACAGCAAGTAAAGCGATATAGAAAATGTTATTCAATGATGATAAGATACCAGCATATAGCCACATCATAAGAGATATTAAATGAAACCTTTTTAGCCAAGATTTTGTTGTATCACCAAAATACAATGCTGTTGATTTCATTCCCAGTTTTTTATCATCTTTTTTATCTTGATGAGCGTATATGGTGTCGTAACTCAGTGTCCAAAAGATGCATCCCGCATAAAAGAGCATAGGTTCTATACTAATCTGATTCTTCACTGCCGCCCAACCTAGGAGCGATCCCATGTTAAAAGTAAACCCTAAAAACAATTGTGGCCACCAAACATAACGCTTTAGTAAAGGGTAAATACTTATCATACACATTGAGATTACCCCAAGTATAAGTGTAGTTTTATTGGTGAGTAGTAGGATTACTAGCGCAATGGACAGTAACAGAGAAAGTAAAATCAAAGCTTGCTTTACGTTTAGTGCACCACTTGCAAGTGGCCTATATTTTGTTCGTTCAACATGCGCATCTATTCCTTTATCGAAAATATCATTGATTATGCAACCCGCAGGTCTCATCAAGAATGCACCTATAGTAAACAAAATAAAGAGAAAAAAAGCCTGCCAAGATAGAGAAGTTGAAGCTAGAATAATACCACTTAAACTAGGGAATAGTACAAGCCACAAACCTGTTAAACTGTGCAACCTCATCAATGAAAAGTAATGATTGAAATGCATTATTAAGTGTGATTACTTAGTATTTTGCTTACATTAACAAAATTATCGAATGCTAAATCAGTTTTGAAAACTAACTTAGGTACAACCCGCAAATCAACATAACACAATATGGATTTGCGTATCAACCATGCAGATTGGTTGATTTCATCAATAATAGTGCTAATATCACAATCTTTTTCGCTTAATGAAGATAGCACTACATATACATCTGCTTTTTTTAAGTCTTTACTTAACTTTACTTCAGATATCACTACATTTTTATTGAATGCCTTACCTTCCATTAAGACTCTGGATATTGCTCTATGCAGTACAGATGCTATTTTTAGGCTCCTGATTTCTTTTTTCATACTACAATACCCTTTCTTCCTGTACCAATTGATAAACTTCCAGAATATCTCCAACCTTAATATCGACATCACCATCTAGAGACATTCCACATTCAAAGTTTGTACCTACCTCCTTAACATCATCCTTAAATCTACGCAAAGCTTTCAATTTTCCTTCATATATTAATTTACTGTTGCGCATTACCTTAATTAAAGAATCTTTTTTTACGACTCCATCACTTACATAACATCCAATAATATTACCAGCTTTAGATACATTAAATATCTGTCTCGCAGATGCAGAGCCAATACGTACTTCTCGTGTTACAGGCTTTAACATTTTAGTTAAGCACATTTTCATGCTGTCAATAAGTTCGTATATTACGTTATAAGTACGTATTTCTACTCCTTTTTGTTTTGCCAAATCCCTTGTTTTTGAATCCACTTTGACATTGAACGCCAAAATTACTGCCCTTGACGCTTCTGCAAGCAGCACATCTGAGTCTGTTATTCCCCCCACCGCCTTGTGTAGGATATTTAATTTCACTTGATCTTTACCAAGTTTATCAATTGAACTTGATATTGCTTCAACAGAACCAGTTACATCACACTTCAAAACTACAGATAACTCTTCTGTTTCACTGTCATTACAACTGAACATGTCTAAATCACTATTGCTTGAATCCTCCTCTTTTCTCTTGATCAGCTCTAATCTGTATTCAACGATTTCACGTGCCTGCTTTTCAGAATTTACAACAACAAATTTATCTCCAGCATCTGGCACACCGTTTAGACCAGTGATCTCAATTGGAGTAGAAGGTGGAGCCATCTTTTCCCTTTGACCAAGATGATTAACCATACTACGTACTTTTCCATATGTCGTACCCACCACCAACATATCACCAACCTTCAGCGTTCCTTCCTCAACTATCAACGTAGCTGATATTCCCTTGGCTTTATCTATTTTAGATTCTATCACCCACCCAAATGCTCGACAATCCTCTATCGCTTCAAGCTTCATTAAATCAGCAATTAACAAAATCGCCTCTTCTAGTTTGTCTAGGTTGATTTTCTTTTTTGCTGATACTGGCACAACCATAACATCACCACCAAGTTCTTCAGGAATGAGGTCATATTGAGGTAAACTACTAATTACCCTTTCTACATCATTAGACTGCGATTTATCGATTTTATTAATAGCAACTATAATAGAAACATTTGCTGCCTTTGCATGATTTATTGCTTCAATCGTTTGTTTCATCATTCCATCATCGGCCGCAATCACTATTACAACTATATTAGTGATGTTGGCGCCACATGCACGCATTGCAGTAAATGCCTCATGCCCTGGTGTGTCAATGAAAGTAATTCTTTGCTTATCTTTTGTAACTACCTGATAAGCACCTATATGTTGAGTTATTCCACCTGACTCTCTTTCTGCAACATTAGATTCACGAAACGCATCGAGCAATGAGGTTTTACCATGATCAACATGTCCCATAAAAGTGACAACTGGCGGCTTAGGTTTTTTAGGCAAGCTTTTCCTGTCCTCTATGAAAAGTAAATCCTTTTCCTTGTTAGCATCGCTCACTCGTTTAGCTGTATGATTAAATTTTTCCACTATTTCACATGCTATATCCGGATCCACCAAATCATCCACTCTGTAACTCTCACCAACTTCTTCTTTCAACATTCTTAATACATCTTTGCTGTCCTCTGCCATACGAACGGATAATTCTCTGATTGTAATTTCATCTGGTATAATAACTTCTCTTGATATGTTTTTACCTTTGGTGAATTTTGATTTTCTATTTCTTATACCAAATCTTTGCTTAAACGCAGGAGATTGTTCAACTTTGTCATCTATTGATTGCGCGATTATCAGCTTGGAGTGCTTAGAATATATATCTTTGTTAGCCTTTAAAGGTTTTTTATCATCATTTTCATCGTCAATTCCACCTTCCGTTGGCTTAGCTGAGCTAACATCACTTGAAGCTTTTTCTTCGATTTCTTTAAACGAGACATCCGAAGCATCATCTTTATCATCAACCTTTTCATCATTATCTTCTTTTACTGCTTCTTTTTCTTCTTTTAGATTCTTTTCTTTTAACAAAGCGGCATTCTGTACAGCATTAATACGAAAGATTTGCTCTTTTTCTGTCAAGGAACCTAGTTTACTTCCATCTTGTTCTTCTTGCTCATGAGGTTTTCTTCTTCTTTTTTTTACTATTGTAGCTCCCGTACTTGGACTCGCTGAAGAGTTCAAATCAAGACCCAACTTAAGTTTGTTAAAACCTTGAAGCGTTAGTTTCTTACTACTGATATCTTCGTTATTCATACATTTTGCTATATTACACCAAGCTTCTTACGAGCTTCCATGATTATTGAGTCTATTGTGTCTTTTAAATCTTCTTTACCACTTGCTGAAGAGGAGAGTATACCATAAAACTCATAGCTTGACAAATCTGCCACATCTCCTAGAGTTTTAATACCATGTTTACTAAGAGCAATTTTATCGTCTATTGATAAAGGTAAATTGATTACATCATCTTCCATACCTAAACTTCTTAACTCTTCTATTTTTTTGTCATTTTCTGCTTTTAGATATTTATTTGCTCTGCTGTGCAATTCACTTGCAATATCTTCGTTAAAGCCTTCTATCGAAGCAAGTTCTTTAATTGAAGCATTGGATATATCCTCTACGCTTGAAAAACCCTCCGTGACTAACAACTGCCCCATAATCTCCTCTAAATTTAGAGCTTCAGCAAATAAAGCTGAACACTGACTGAGTTCTCTACTCCGCCTTTCTGATTCTTGCTGAGTGCTTAGTATCTCAATTTTCCATCCAACAAGCTCTGAGGCTAATCTTACATTTTGACCTTTTTTTCCTATAGCTAAGCTTAATTGATCTTCAGCAACTATTAATTCTACACAATTTTCATTTTCATCGATAATAACCTTCGACACTTCTGCAGGAGTAATTGCTTTGATAACAAATTGGCCCAGGTCTGAAGAGTAATGTATGACATCAATTTTTTCTCCATTTAATTCATGTATGATGGTTTTTATCCTATCTCCCTTAACTCCAACACAAGCACCTACTGGATCAATGTTTTTATCAGGAGAGAAAACAGCAACTTTAGACCTTGAACCAGCATCTCTAGCTATACCTTTAACTGTTACTAACCCGTCAGCAATTTCCGGTATCTCTTGATTTAATAATGCCTCCAAAAAGCCTCCATGGGCCCTAGAAAGAATAATTTGACGTCCATCATCAGAACGCTTAACAGTTTGTATGTAAGCTTTAATCTTATCGCCTTCGCGAAATGATTCACCACCGATTAAATTTCGCAATGGAAGGTATGCCCTAGCACTATTTATGTCTATGATCAGGTCTGAATACTCCACTTGCTTAACAATACCATATCTTATTTCTCCTACTTTATCCTTAAATTCCTCATATTGCTTTTTCGATTCTTCATATTTTATCACCTGAGCAATTCTTTGCTGGGCAATTCTTGCTGAAGCAAGATCAGTGCTGAGAGAAAGCAATTCATTAACAGTATCTCCAATTTTTGCATCTTCTCTTATTAACTTAGCTTGTGTAAGAGTAATTGATTCACATCCAGCATTCTCTTCTTCATTTGGTTCATCACTAATAACCCTTAATTCTCTATATGCAGTAACTTTGCCTGTGTTTCTATCTATGTTGACTGTAATCTTACTTTTACTACCATATTTTTGATGAGCCACTGCTTCTATGGCACTTTCTAATGCCCTCATTACCACTTCAAAATCTAGACCTTTTTGAAGTGAAAGCTCTCCTGCTGTTTTTATTATGTCAATGCTTCCAACTAAGTTATTTTTGTCACTTTTCTGTTTAGCACTGCTTTTTCGGTTAGCAATCATACAAATAAATCCTATACAATTAGTTATAATTATAGCTTCAACGGGCAAAGAACACTATTTTTAATATTAAATAATTACTAATTTAAGTCAAGTTTTTTCATGTCTTTGCATCATAAGCAATGCAGGAGTAAAAAATAAGGTTAGAACCGTCGCAGCTAACATTCCACATGCTATGGTGATTGAAATGTCAACCCACCACTGGCTTGATGGAGCGTTATATGTGATTTGTAACGTGAAAAAATTGATGTTTAGCTTAGTAATCATCGGTATTAAGCCAAGGACTGTGGTTGCAACAGTAAGCAATATTGGCCTAATGCGAGAAATCGAAGCATTTATTACACATCGCTTAACGTCATCTTTATATACTTCAACTTGGTGATGAAAAGCGTCAAGTAGTAATATATTATTATTTACTATAATTCCTGCTAAAGCAATTATTCCTACCCCGCACATAACAACTACAAAAACTTTATGGACAAGAAAGAAAACAAAAAATACACATGTGGTAGATAAAAATACTGCCGTCATTACAATGAATGTGTGGTATACACTATTGAATTGTGTCACTAATACCAAGATCATTAATGTGATTGCCAATATAAAAGCCTTTAACAAAAATACTACTGATTCTTCTTGATCTTCTTTATCACCTTTAAAATCAATTTTTACTCCTTTATCCCAATCCTGAACAATCGAGTTTTGAATGAATTTAACTCTTTCGTCAACCAGATATCCAGGATCAACATCAGCAGAGATTGTTACTGTGCGTGATCCGTTAATCCTACTTAGTTTGCTTATCTTTTTTTCGGGAGCGTATTTTACTATATTGCTCATAGGATACGGACCATTAACTGTATTAATAAAAAGGTTCTCTATAGTCTTCATGTTACGATCTCGTTCGGGAAAACGGAGTACAATATCTATTTCTTGGTCCAGATTATTTGATCTGTATTTTCCGATTAATACTCCACTTGTGACCATTTTTATAAAATCGCCAATGGTTGCAACACTTACCCCAGAGCTTGCAGCCTTACTTTTATCAATATTCATATTCCACTCTATTTCAGGTGTTGATCTGCTATCTTGGATATTTATAAACCCTGATGAAGGTTGATCCATAATTTTTAGAATTTTTTCTACTGCCGGATCTAAGCTGGCTGCTTTTCCACTTAGGTTAATTTTTATTGGCTTGTCGGCTGACGGTCCTGAATTTTTTTCTTGAATATCAATTATTACTCCTTTCATATCCTGCACGCTACTTCTTATATCATTTAATATGTGCCTAGATTTGCGCCTAAAGCGCCAATCCACAAGTTCTAGTTGGATTTTGGCAATAACGTTATCTGAGAATGTTCCTGATTTAGCATAAGAAGCATGAATTTCTTTTTTGATGTCTGAGATGCGCTCTTCCACTTCTTTTAGTATCAGATCTCGTTCCTTGGCTGATAAACTTTCCTTTGCTTTAACACTAATTAGAACATTATCTGAATCCACTTTTGGGAAAAACTTTACTCCAGGACCAAAGGTGAAATATAATATACTAAACGAGAACAAAACTAATATAGTAGCACACACAAACTTTTTAGGATGATCTAAAACTTTCTCCAGTGTACGTGCGTAAGCTCTTATCATAGGTCCAGTATTCTTTATCTCACCACTTTCTATTGCGTTCATTTTTTCAATTTCTTCTTTCGAAATTACCGAAGGCTTACCAAACATTGCACCAAGTGTTGGTATGAAAACCAAAGCCATGATGAGCGAACCGGTCAAAGTTAAAATTATTGTGATTGGTATATACTGCATAAACTTACCAATCATATCAGGCCAGAATAACAGAGGGAAAAACACTGCCAATTTAGTCAATGTTGATGATAAAACTGGAGAAAACATATCACGAACTAAAGTGTGAAAGGCTTCTACCTTGCCCATTCCACAAATCATCTTCCTATCAGCATATTCACTAACTACGATTGCGTCATCAACCAACATGCCAACTGCCATAATTAAACTGAAGAGTACAACAATATTTAAGGTTGTACCCATGAAGTAAAGGGCTATTATTCCAACAAGAAAGGAGCCAGGTATCGAAAGTGCTACAAGAATGGCCGTCCTTGTACCCATAGAGAATATCATTATGATTAATATTAACAACACAGCAAATATTATGCCGTTCTCTAGGTCATCAAGCACATTACGGACATTTTTTGACTGGTCGTTTAAATACACCACTTTTAGATTTTCAGGTAATTGGTCTTTTGCCTTATCTATTAGGTATTTTACTTGATTTACTGTATCTATTATGTTCTTTCCATTACGTTTTGAAATTTCTAACACAACACTAGATAGCCCATTAATGCGAGCAAATCCTCCGTGATCCTCAAACCTAGGGTATACTTTCGCTATATCCTTTATTCTTAAAACTGCATCGCCTTGAGACCTAACAGGAATGTTCATAATATCTTCTATATCTTTTAATAATCCTGACACTTTAATTGAGTGTTTGCCTGTGTCGTTATCAAGCGATCCGGCTCCTACTAATCTATTATTGCTCGATATAGCATGAAATATTTCATCTGATTGAATGTTGTATTTTGTTAGTATTGTAGGCTCAATTATCACTTCTATCGTTTCCTTACGCACGCCTGCCACTTCAACCTTGAGAACATTGGGCAGAGATTCTATTCCTTTTTTTAACTTACGTGCTATATCAGTCAAAGCCCTTTCTGGTAGATGACCAACCAATCCAACATTTAATATAGGAAATAAGCTTAAGTTTATTTCGCTGATTATCGGAGACTCTGCTTCAGCAGGTAACTTCGATTTTATGTTTGAAAGCTTTGAGCGGACGTTATCGAGCACTTCCTTGTTACTGTACTCTGTGCCAAATGTAAGTATTACATGGGCACCATCATTAGTTACTAGGGCATGTAGCTCCTTAACTCCTTCTATGGACCTCAGTTCATTTTCTATCGGAATGGCTAATAACTTCTCACTATCTTCAACAGAAACTCCAGGAAGTCCAACAACTACGCTGATTACAGGAATTTGTATATCTGGGTTGCTTTCCCTTGGCATTTTTATATAGGCGTATAAACCAAAAATAAAAATCACTATAAGCAACAATATTACTGTCCTATTCCTCTCTATAAGCAAGCTTTTCATGTGAATATTTTATTGAATATGCATACTTTTGTACAACATTATATCTGAGATATATTAATTAATTCTTATATAACTTTTGGAATATTTATATTAAGTATTAAAATCATCATAAAGTTACAATTACAAAATAGACTTTTTGCATAACCATACTAACAAACCAGTTTTGATAGCAAGTTGGATGAAACAAAAAAAACTACTTGACAAGTTCCTCCAGTTCCCTTATCATAGTATTGAAGCTATTTGTTTAACTTCCCAATCTGTGCAGGTTAAAATGACAAGAAAACTTGTAT
>JAISAR010000122.1 GCA_031266615.1 Rickettsiales bacterium | reverse complement strand
TGCATTAAAAAGCAGCTAAGTCGCACTTATTAAGCGTTTAAGATAAAGAAACGCCAACATTTCGACACAAAAGTAAATAACTAGCCGCCACGGGGCTTCTTTTGCTTTTTTTCTCATTTGGTAAATTTCTTAATGTTTATTACTAAAGTAGTATCCTGGGATGACATCGTCCTTTTTCCTGGATCCCAGTTGTCCGGCTACTTGGATGATACCCTCTTGGTGGGCTCAAATCACTATGCTCGTACAACTGTACGTTTCTCCTAAAACCATAATGCAAGAGGTCTTTTAACTGAGATGCCCAGTTTAAAGCTTAGGGGCATAGATAAACCTTACTTATTTTACTATCACTGTTTACTTCTTGTAAAAAACATGTTACTAGTAGATTGGTAGAATTTTCGGTAGATAACGGAGGAAGTTTTGGCAGTTCCAAAAAGAAAAAAGTCAAAGTCAAGGCGTGATATGCATCGTTCCCATCATGCTGTTCAGCCTAAGAACATTGCGGTATGCACAACAACTGGGGAGTTTATGTTACCTCACAATATAGCAGTTGATGGCAGTTACAAAGGAAAACGGGTTTTCATCAAACAACAGGCAGAATAACTATCATGATATGTTACCAACAGTCAACAATAACATAGTCATTGCACTTGACGCTATGGGAGGTGATTTTGCACCTCTCTCAGTGATTCAAGGTGCTAGTTTTTTTTTAGATAACCTTGTCGACCCAGGTATTAAAGTTTTTTTTCATATTTATGGGGATCAAAAAGAAGTATCTCCTTTGCTTTCGAAATATAAGAAGGTAAGTAACGATTCTGAGTTTACTCACTGCTCTGATAATGTTCTTGCAAATGATAAGCCATCTTTTGCGCTGAGGCATCGTAAAGATTCAAGTATGAAAGCGGCTATTGAGGCAGTGAAAGAAGGTAAGGCTTCTGGGATAGTATCCTCAGGCAATACCGGAGCATTAATGGCAATTTCCAGGTTTGTTTTAGGAACATTGCCAAACATTTATCGTCCTGCTATTGTATCTGTTTGTCCAACTAAGACAAAAAGCTTTGCACTGCTTGACCTTGGTGCAAATGTTGATTGCAATGCTGACTCATTATTTCAATTTGCATTAATGGGGGGTATATTTGCAAAAATAGCATTAAAAGTTGATAATCCTGAGGTCGCTTTACTAAATATTGGTACAGAAGAAGTTAAAGGCAATGACTCAGTACGAGGGGCTTTTGAGTTACTCAAGAATGCTCCAAGTATTAACTTCAGAGGATATATAGAGGCAAGTGAATTTTTAGAGGGTAATGTAGATGTAATTGTTGCTGATGGTTTTGTTGGCAATGTAATGCTCAAAACGGCTGAGGCAACCGCTAGTACTTTCATTAACCTAATAAAGCAGGAAGTATTCGACTCATGGGTAGCAAAAATGCTTATTGGCATATTGTTGAAACCCAAGCTAAATAAAGTGTTAATGCGTTTTAATCCTAAAATTAGAAGTGGAGCTATGTTTTTAGGGCTAAATGGTATAGTCATTAAAAGTCATGGAAATTCTGATGCTATTTCTTTTGCTCATGCTATAAAATTTGCAGTAAATGCCATTAGTGAAAATTTAAACCAGAAGATAATCAGTGAGGTAAGTCACGTTGAATAAAAGTTTTATATTAAGTACTGGATCTTGCCTGCCAAAAAAAATATTGAGTAATGACGAAATTGCACTAATGGTTGAGACAAGTGATGAATGGATTAGACAGAGAACAGGAATAACTCAAAGGCATATAGCAGACAAAGGAGAATTAACGTCAGATCTAGCTGTCAGTGCAGCAAAAAATGCTATAGAAAAAGCTCAAATTTCAGTGGATGAAGTTGGTTTAATCATAGTGGCAACAACAACACCCGACAAAACTTTTCCTAGCTGCGCAACTATTGTGCAAAGTAAGTTAAAATGTAAAAACGCATTTGCCTTTGATGTGCAAGCAGCATGCTCTGGTTTTATATATGCAGTTACAGTTGCTGATTCGCTTATAAAAGCTAACAATAGAATTAAATATGCACTGGTTATAGGTGCTGAAATAATGTCCAGGATTGTTGATTGGAAAGATAGGTCAACTTGTATACTCTTTGGTGATGGTGCTGGCGCGGTGGTAATAAAGTCCGCAGCACATTGTGATGAAACAACAGAGCACCCCACAAGGGGTATAATATCAGCCAACCTATATTCTGATGGCAATGTAGATGTATTGTGTACCAGCGGAGGAATATCCTCAACTGGCGATTCTGGAAAAATATGCATGAATGGAAGAGAAGTGTTTAAACATGCGGTGGATAAGTTAACAGCTTCAATAGAAGAAACACTAAGATGCAATAGTTTGAAAATTGCTGATATTGATTGGCTGATTCCCCATCAAGCAAACATCCGTATTATTGAAGCTGTAGTAAAGAAATTAGATTTTCCTATGGAAAAAGTAGCTAATACAGTTGATCAACACGCAAACACCTCAGCAGCATCGATTCCACTAGCACTTGATTATGCAATACAAGAATCAAAAATAAAACCAGGAAGTCTGGGACTACTGGTTGCAATAGGTGCAGGCTTAACCTGGGGTTCCGTGTTGCTACGCTACTGACAACTTCAGTTATTACTACTTTCGATCTTTTCTATCAATTTTTTGACCAAACCTCTCAGTTTTCTACTGGATTCATCAAGCTCTTGAATCTGCGAGTTATCCTTTTTCATAAGCTCCTTATAATTACCCTTTATGTAGTCAATCATCTCCTTCATCTGAGCAATCATCTTGTTAATATCCATACTGCCTAAACTAGGTATCATGTCAGGCATAGCTCCGTCT
Organism: Rickettsiales bacterium; assembly: GCA_031266615.1. Taxonomy (GTDB): domain Bacteria; phylum Pseudomonadota; class Alphaproteobacteria; order Rickettsiales; family Anaplasmataceae; genus Wolbachia. The sequence goes on along the minus strand of JAISAR010000122.1, from coordinate 4,447 downwards.
AACATACCACCAGCCATAAGCTGCTGAGACATTTGCATGAATGGCTTTAAGGTCTGATTAAGCAATTCAGGATCCTTGGCTAATTTTTCTATTTGCTCTTTGCAAGTATCCATATACTGCTTCATAAATTCATCGCCTTGCGCTTTATCTGTCATAATTACACCTACTTAAAATACGTATTTTCTATTATACATCGTTCTCAAATTAAAAACAATACAAAATGCCCATCGCAGCTACATTAATACTTTGTTAAACAATGAAAAGGCTGCTCTTTCGCTCATAAAGAACTGCATACTCCCTTTAACCACTCCTTATCTTTGACACTATTTTCTAAGTTTTCATAGACAAATCGGTGGTAGCTATTTACCCACTTAATTTCATCTTGGGTAAGCATTTGCACATCTATTAGCCTTCTATCATATGGAATGGAGGTCAATTGTTTAAAGTTTAAGAAGCCGTTTTCTTGCCTTTCAACGTACATCAGATTTTCAATTCTTATTCCATACTTTCCTGGAATGTAATAACCAGGTTCGTTGGAAAGTATCATCCCTGGCACAAGTTTTACTTTATTTCCTTTTGATATTGCCTGTGGCCCTTCGTGTACTGATAGATAGCTTCCTACTCCATGCCCTGTACCATGCATATAATCTATTCCAAATTTCCATAGGTGAATACGTGCTAATATATCCAATTCGCCACCAGTAGCGCCAAAAGGGAAGACTGCGCTTGCTACAGCAATATGAGCTTTGAGCACTATTGTGTAGTGAGCTATTTGCTCATTGGTTGGATTGCCAATCGCTACAGTTCTTGTTATATCAGTTGTGCCGTCAAGATATTGGCCACCAGAGTCAATTAAGTATAGTCCATCTCTCTGAATTGCTTTATTCGTCTTACTGCTTGCACGGTAATGAATAATTGCTCCATTTTCATTAAACGCAGAAATTGTTGGAAAACTTGGTTGTTTAAACAAATCCTGCTCTTTTCTGTATTCTAAGAGCTTCTCTTCAGCTTCAAGTTCTGTCATTTCATTGAACTTCTTATCTGAATAACCATCATCTTCCTTGGTGTCATTCCAGCGCGTGACGCTGGAATCTATGTTTTTTTCCTGGATCCCAGTGTCAAGCACTGGGATGACAGTACATCTATTAGTAAGCCAATATAGAAAATTTGTAACTGCTGCTCCATCTCGAATGTGTGCATTTATCGCCCCAGTTATTTCAATTTGATTTTTTACTGCTTTATGAATCAAGCAAGGATCCTCTTTTTCAACTACCTGCTTATTTTGTATTACAGTCATAATACTCATTGGAGTTGTGTTTGGATCTATAATTATCGAATTTAGCTTGTGCAGCGTACTTTCTAACTCACTAACATCAAAAACATTTATATGGTTATCCAAATTTGCTTGTACAGTCGAATGTTCTTTATCTTGAACAAATAAATCAACATTGCCGCTTTTATATAATACAGCGCGGCCTAATATACATGGAGTATATTTAGCATTTTCATTTCTTAAATTTAATAACCATGAAATTGAATTTGGATCAGTCAAAAGCACTGCCTCAGCTTCTTTATCTATGCTTCTAGCGACTTTTTCACATTTATTCTTACTACTTTCACCGGCTGCATGCGAAACTATCTTTTGTTCTCTACGACTAATTTCTTTTTTAATTGAATATGGTACCAATTTACAAATATCTTCATATTTTCTTATCTCTTTTACGGTAAAATATTGCAAATAATAACCTAGTGAGGTGGTCAATGTTAAGTTTGCTTTTACCCATTCGCGTGGATCCTCTTCTTGTATATTATATACTTGAAAACTACCCTGATCGAGCTGATTGCGAGCTTGTGTGATATAGCGTCCATCCGTAAAAAATGGGCACTTGTTGTTTTTTGTAACGATAAGTAGCCCATTTGTTCCTGTAAAGCCACACAGTTTAGTTAACTCGTCTGAATACTCATTTAAATATTCGTCTTTGGTATGCAACATAAACGCATCAACATTTATTTCACGCATAAAAAAGCGAAACTCTTCGATTTTGGACATAAGATTACCTCACGCAGAATTAGCAGTTACTTTTATCTTCCTATTTCTCAAATACACCAATATGCTCACTATCGCTGCTGGGGTGATACCTTGTATTTGTTTTGCAACGCCGATCGTTGCTGGCTTTATCGTCTGCAACTTTTCTATTACCTCACTTGACAAGCCTTTAACTTGTGAATAGTTGAAATTGGTTGGAATTTGAGTGTTAATTTCCTCTCGTAGAAACTTCATATCTGCTTCTTGCCTTACTAGGTAAGGCAAGTATTTTGCTTCAATTGCAGCTGCTTCGCGCACTTCATTTTTAGTTATACTGCCCATTGTGGTGTCATTCCAGCGCGTGACGCTGGAATCTATGTTTAACTCCGGCCATATCTCTTGTAATTTATTCCAGTCGATATTGGGGTAGCTAAGTAGATCTAGTGCCGTTTTTCTTATGCCATCATAAGATATTTTGATACCATAGAACCTGAGCTGCTCAGGAGTAATTGTCAAGCTTTCCAACTTCTCCTCAAGCTGTTTAATGGATTTAAGTTTATTCTGTAAAACAGAGTGCCTCTCATATGACACAAGGGAAATGTCATAACCTTTTTGTGTGAGCCTCCTATCCGCATTATCTGACCTGATTGCTAGCCTATATTCTGCACGTGAGGTAAATAATCTATAAGGCTCGGTTACCCCTTTCGTGACTAAATCATCTATCATTACGCCGATATACGAGTCTGTGCGGTGAAGAACAAAGCTTTCTTTTTTTCCAGATGCAGAGGCTGCGTTGATTCCAGCAATAATCCCTTGCCCTGCTGCCTCTTCGTACCCAGTGGTGCCATTAATCTGACCGGCAAAATATAGACCTTTAATTTTCTTAGTTTCGAGGGTATGAAATAGCTCTCGTGGATCAATATAGTCATACTCAACTGCATATCCAGGTCTTAATATTTCTGCGTTTTCAAGCCCTTTGATACTTCTTATCATTTCATGCTGCACTTCGATGGGCAATGAATTTGAAATTCCATTTGGGTATATAGTATCATCATCGAGCCCTTCTGGTTCTAGGAATATTTGATGACTATTTTTTTCTGCAAATTTTTTAACTTTAGCTTCAATAGACGGGCAGTATCTTGGTGCAACAACATCATCTAAATATGAAGAGGCTGACCTATGGAGGTTCTCTCGAATTATTCTGTGTGTATTTTCATTAGTATGAGTAATGAAACATGAAACCTGAGGTTGGTTAATTTTCTCTGTGAGATAAGAAAACGGTGTAGGTGGATTGTCGCCCACTTGCTCTTGTAATACTGACCAATTTACAGTGCCACGATCGAGTCTTGGTGGAGTTCCAGTGCGCAATCTACCTAGTTTAAAATCATATTTCTTCAGCGTATTTGCAAGCCCTACTGCAGACTTATCCCCCATTCTTCCTGAAGGAGTTGTTTGTTCTCCTATATGAACCACACCACACAAAAAAGTTCCCGTAGTTAGAACGACTTTGCTTGTTAATATATGTTCCCCTGAGCTTGTTATTACAGCTTTGATGTGCGGTTCTCCGTTGCTATTACTTTCGATAAGGAGATCATCAACTGACTCTTCTTTTACCGTCAAATTATCATAGTTTAGAATGATCTCCTGTATTGCCTTCTTGTATAATTTTCGGTCTGCCTGTGCACGTGGGCCCCATACTGCTGCGCCTCTGCTGCTATTTAAAATGACCGAGTGTATACTGGCTTGATCGATTGCCCTTCCCATTATTCCATCAAGAGCGTCAACTTCCCTAACTACAACACCCTTTGCAACCCCCCCAATTGCTGGATTGCAGGACATTTCTCCTATAGTTGAAATTTTATGGGTTATAAGTAGTGTGCTTGCACCAAGGCGAGCTGCAGCTGTAGCTGCTTCACACCCTGCATGACCGCCACCCACTACCACTACATCATATTTATGCATGCTCTCTTGAGTAATTCTTACCCTACTAATATTCCAACTATCAGCAGTTAATGTCAAATTTTACGGTATCTATTATCCCAACGTTGCATACACAATCGTATGAACATCTGTTCCAAAAACAGTGTGTATAGCGGGTTTTGCCTCAAACATGAGGTGTTATTTAATACCAATTCCCACTACACAGAAAGCGGACAGACGAAAGTGAAAAAAAGCTATAGCGTTATCCAATAGAAACGAAAAAACTACTTGACAACCTTCGCCGTTACCCTTATAATGAGACTGAAGCTATTATTTAACTTCCCAATCTGTGCAGGTTAAAATGACAAGAAAACTTGTGTTTGGCGTACTATTGTTTAATTTTTCGCACTATGTGCACTGCATGTCTTTTTAAAATTTCGGGTTTTTACCCATACAAGCTGAAACGCGCTTATAAGTCGTTTAAGACAGCACCCAACGTCA
>JAISAR010000120.1 GCA_031266615.1 Rickettsiales bacterium | reverse complement strand
TGCATTAAAAAGCAGCTAAGTCGCACTTATTAAGCGTTTAAGATAAAGAAACGCCAACATTTCGACACAAAAGTAAATAACTAGCCGCCACGGGGCTTCTTTTGCTTTTTTTCTCATTTTGGTAAATTTCTTAATGTTTATTGCTAAAGTAGTATCCTGGATTCCAGTATCAAGTACTAGAATGACAAAAAAAGGAGGCGCTAGGATGCATCCCCCTTTGTCATCCTAGTGCTTGACACTAGCTTTTTTCACTTAGATTCCAGCGTCACGCGCTGGAATGACAGGAGGGGGCCACTTTCATGGTACCGTCATAAAGTGAAATGAGATCCCAGATGCTGTCTTTTAAACTTTGTCAATCTTTTTGAAACTTCAAATAACCTGCTATTATACATTTAAGCTGGAAATGATAAACATGTACACTAACAGATCTAAGAAATACAAAATAGCAGCGTTAATAGTTGCAGCGGGAGTAGGCAATAGATGCAGTGACGCAATTCCTAAGCAGTACATAAAACTGGCAGGCAAACCTGTTTTATTTCACACAATTAGAAAACTTTTAGCTAACCAATACATAGATTATGTAAGAGTGGTAATTAATGAAGATCATGAAGATTTTTATAGAAAAGTAATAGACTTCTTACGTAACCGTCATTTAAATGAAAAATCAGCAGAGCACCTCTTCCAGCGCGCGACGCTGGAATCTAGAAGGAAAGAAGAATGGATCCCAGTGTCACGCACTGGGATGACAGAAGGTGTAGGTACTAAATTACTAAGTCCAATATACGGAGAAGAAAATAGGCAAATACACTCCTCGATGTCATTCCAGCGCGTAAAGCAGGAATTGATAAGAGAAGAAAATATGGATCCAAGTAGTCACGCTACTTGGATGACAGAAGGTGTAGGTACTAAATTACTAAGTCCAATATACGGAGGAGAAAGTAGGCAAATACACTCCTCGATGTCATTCCAGCGCGCGACGCTGGAATCTAGAAGAAAAGAAGATATGGATCCAAGTAATCAAGCTACTGGGATGACAGAAGGTGTAGGTACTAAATTACTAAGTCCAATATATGGAGGAGCGAGTAGGCAAAATTCAGTTAAGTTAGGACTTAAAAGCTTACGAAAAATTAACCCAGATTTTGTCGTTATACACGATGCTTGCAGGCCTTTCGTATCAAATGCTTTGATGGATAACTTAGTTCAGTCTATGATTGATGGTCAACATGCAGGAGTAGTGCCAGCAATAGAAGTCGAAGACACCGTGTCATTGGCAAATGATAATTTCATCGAATCCACGATCTCAAGAGAAAAACTCAGAGCTATACAAACTCCTCAAATTTTCAATTTCAAAGAATTGTTATTATGCCACCAGTCAACCAAAGAATTCACTGATGATTCATCGCTAGTGGTGGAGCACAAAAAATATGTTGCGATTATTAAAGGTGAGAAAAGCAATTTTAAGTTAACTACAAAAGAAGATATTGATATGGCAAAACTCCTTCTTGAAGAACCAAAATACCGTGTTGGCACTGGTTATGACATACACAAGTTCGTTAAAGCTCAAAATAAAGCTGAAAACTTTATAAAAATTTGCGGTATAGAAATTGAGCACAACATGGCAATAGAAGCACATTCCGATGGTGATGTTGCGATACATGCGGTTGTTGATGCAATACTAGGAGCACTGGGATATGGCGACATAGGAGAGCATTTCCCCCCTAGTTCCGCTGAGTGGAAAGGTTGTGATTCGTCTTACTTCTTGAGCTTTGCTATTACAAAAGCAAAAGAAAAAGGATACCGTGTATCTAATTTAGATATTACTATAGTTTGTGAGGAGCCTAAAATATCGCCTTATAAAGCAGAAATGAAGAAATCTATATCAAGGACATTAGAGATTGATAGCGAATTTGTAAATATCAAAGCAACCACTGCAGAAAAATTAGGTTCTATTGGCAGAAGTGAAGGAATAGCAGCACATGCCTCTGTGTTACTATACAAGCGTCACGCGCTTGGGATCATAAAGTGAAATGAGATGTATGCCCAAACGCTCCGACCCAAGAAAAATATTTATTGTTTAGTGAAAAAATCTTACTTAAGTTATATAAAGCATAGAATCATAGGTTCAATATGTACCACATTTTGAAATACAAAGATTATGAACCAAAAATAGACGAGAGTGCCTTCATCGCGGGTGGTTCGCATATCGTAGGCAAGGTTGAAATAGGAAGAGGTACGAGCATCTGGTTTAATTGTGTAATCAGGGGAGATGTTGGATCAATCAAAATAGGTGATGAAACAAACATTCAAGATGGCACGGTAATTCATGTGGATAGAAACCCAGGTGGTGACACAATTATTGGCAGCATGGTAACGGTGGGGCATTTTTGTATGCTGCACGCATGCACAGTGCATGACAAAGCATTTATTGGTATGGGCTCTACCGTAATGGACCATGCAGTTGTAGAATCTGGAGCTATGGTAGCTGCTGACTCACTAGTGACACACGGAAAAGTGATAAAAAGTGGAGAAATATGGGCTGGCAGGCCAGCAAAATTCTTCAAAAAAATGTCAGATGAAGAAATTAATCATATTACACAATCAGCACAAAATTATGTTATGTTGATGAGGGAGTATAAAAATTAAAAGCATACATTATGCTATTCAACTTCATTCTGCAACTCTTTGATTTCACTAACGGAAAGGCCAGTAAACTTTACAATAGTGTCAACATCAACGTTATTAGCCAGCATTGCTTTTGCAACTTCAATTTTTCCTTCTTCTCTACCTTTTTCTCTACCTTCTTTTCTACCTTCCTCTTTACCAATTTTGATGCCTTTTTCAGTAGCATCATCAAGTTTTTGAGCGAGGACAGCCTGTTCATCGCGAATACGCTTGATCTCTCCTTCGTAGGCTATAAATTCTTTTTCCGACCAGTTAAATCTGTTGAGTTCTTCATATGCTTTCTTTATTATTATATCGCTTCCTATTATTTTTTCTAATTCCTTTTCACTGGTCTCATCTGCATACTTGAAGAAGTAGATCCACTTTTCAACTATATTCTCTAGCTGATCTTCCTTCGTCTTGGGAAATTTTGGTAGTTCAATAAATGTAAAATAAAAATCTTTTAAATCATGCTCATTGGTATCCTCATCCCGAATGGTGTGCTTTGATTTATACTCAGATTTATCCGGAAACAAGATACAATCTGCTATAGCAATAAAGATAATTTCTTTAAGGCCTTCATATTGATCACCTTTATTAGCCTGTCTTGAATACGCCTTAGCTGCATAATATTGAGCACGTTTCTCAAAGCCTTTAGTTTTAGCAACCTGCATTTCAACGATCACTTGCACCCCATTTTCATCTCTACAGAGAACATCAACAATGCTTTGCTTTTTGGAGGCAATTTCAGCATCCATTATAGTGCTGAGGAACTCTATTTCTTTTATTTCATCCTTGCCAGTAAAGCCCAAGATATCATTGAGAAAGTGAATAAGAATGTCCTTATTTTTTTCAGTACCAAAGATGCGACGAAATGCTACATCGTTTTTAGGGTCGAGAAATTTAGAAAGAGCCATAATACTGAGATAAAGATTAATAATTATACACTATTATTAAAAATTATTCAACTATATTTTTAGCTTACTATGGCTCAATAAACTGTGTCAAGCTAGCTATTTTGCAAGAGCATCATTTACTCCTTGTGTTTTCGCTTCACTCACTTGAGTACTAGGTTCGAGTGCTAAATATGTTGCACCACTAACCGCTAATGCAGATGCTAGTGCTATACCAACCATTGTCCAAATATCTAATCTAACTGTACGTTCAAGTGCAATAAATGCTGCCAACCCAGCAGCGAGACCAAAGCCAACAGCAGCAGTATACGTTGGAGCTTTTGATTGTTCAGTTGGTTGTTTTTTAGCTTCTAATGCTTCTTTTTCCTTTTGTAGCTTCTGAACTTCAGTGTTTTTAGCTGCCAAGTCTTTCTCTAAGTTTGTAACTTTGGCATTTGATGGCTGCTGTTGTAGTTGTGCTATTTCCCCAACTTTAGTTTTTAACTGTTGCTGTAATGTCTTAATTTGGGTATTTAGTTCTTTTATTTGATTGTTTTTTCCTCCTAACTCCTTAAGTAGCTCGATTTCTTTCTGTTGCTTTTCAATAAAACCGTCTATTGCTTCCTTTTTTTCCTCCTGTAAGCTGTTTAGTTCTTCTATTAATTTTTGCTTTTCTTGTTTTAGTTGTTGATTTTGATCATGCAAAGAAGAACAATCTTTGTGTAATACTTGACATATTTGTCTTAGCTGTGGTAGTGTCATGTCTTCTAGGGTAGGGGGATTAGGTTGCTCGTTACCCTCATTTAACAGATAACTCGCCTCAGGCTGTTCATCATCCTCTATCTCCTTGTTGAGATCCAAAGAAGAGGCTATAGATGAATCGTCATCATCACCTTGTGGTCTTTGGGCAGATTGACCCATAAGGTGACTATCCGCTGTAGTACATTGTAGGGGAGAAGAATAATTTAAATGCAAAGAGTTCATAGATGAATACACATTCTTCTCCGCCAGTGGCGTGTTCCAGTTGGAATACGAAGGGGTTCCAAATGAAAACTCACCGTTTCTTGTTACTGGGGTAGCTAGAGAAGGATCAAAAGATTGTGAGAGAGAAAAAACAGGTGGTTGTTGAGCATAATCCACTTCTGTTGGGGCAGATTGACCCACATGGTAACTATCCGCTGTAGTATATTGTGAGAGAGAAGAATTAAGAGATGCTGGCGTGTCCCCGTTGAAATACGAAGGGTTTTCAAATAAAGATGCACCGTTTCCTGTTGCTGGGAAAGATTGTGGGGGAGAATAATAAGGAGATGGTTGTTCAACACCTGGCACATTATCTATAGACAAGTTCTCAACGTCATCCTCATTTGGGGCAGATAGCTCTTTATTCTGTATTTCGTGATAATTAAACAACTCTACTGCAACTTCTGTTTTGCTGTCGCGAAGGCCCAACTCTTCTACCATTGCCGACATCTTATTAAGTCGTCTGTTATCTTGAGTTATAACTGAACTTATAGGTATACCCGCTGTTTCTGGTTGCGAAGAAGCTGAATCAACATCCATTTCTTCTTCTTGTGGGCCACAAACTATTTCGTGTGGGTTAAAAGGAGTAGTAACACGTAGTTGTTTACCATCCAGGGTAAAATATGCATACAACTCCTGAGTTGCGTTGCCATCCATACCTATGTCTTTATACTCTTCTTTATACTCTTCTTTAAATTCTTGATACTGATTTAGTGGAATGGTAAGCAGTATTTTTCCTTCATTTAACTGTATTGTACCTTTTATTGCCATATAAACCTCAATAATTAAATTAATATTATACACACCGTAAGATTTAAAGTCAAGTAATACTTATCATAACATACTCGTAGAATTTTGGCGTAGCCGTCTTTACTTAGTTGTGTTAACTTAGAACTTAACATTGGGAAATATTCATGTTAGAAGAAAAATACAGCTTTAAAGAAATTGAAGCCAAGTACAACATATTGTGGGAAAACAGCAAAATTTATAAATGGAGTGGTGAAAAGGATAACACTTTCACTATAGACACACCTCCACCGACAATATCGGGGAAATTGCATATCGGCCATATATTCAGCTATTGCCACACAGACTTTATTGCAAGATTTCAGCGCATGCTTGGAAAAGATGTGTTTTATCCAATTGGGTTTGATGATAACGGGCTCCCCACCGAAAGATTGGTAGAGCAAACCTATAAAACCCGTGCAAAAGAAGTTGGCAGAGAGAAATTTATAGAAATGTGCCATGAGGTTATCGAAAAATCAAAGCAGGAATTCAAGGAATTATTTAAATCGGTCGGCATTAGTTATGACTGGAGTTTGGAGTATCACACGATCAGCAAGGAAACTATAACGCTTTCTCAAATGTCGTTTATTGACCTATATAATAAGGGGTATGCATACAGGAAAATGCAACCCATCCTTTGGGACCCGGTTGATAAGACCGCAATTGCGCAAGCAGAAATAGAGGATAAAGTCTTTGAGTCGTCCTTAAACACGATAGTTTTTTCCACTGAAGAGGATGAGCAGATCAAGATTGCAACTACACGACCTGAGTTGCTTCCGGCGTGCGTTGCAGTTTTTTACCATCCAGAGGATGCGCGCTACACTCATTTGATTGGAAAAACAGCTACAGTAGCAATAACAGGGGCAAAAGTTCCAATAATAGCCGATGATAAGGTTAAAATAGATAAAGGCACCGGACTGGTTATGTGCTGTACCTTCGGTGATGAGCTCGACATATACTGGCAGCAAAAGCATAACTTGCCGATGAAGATTATCATTGATCAGGATGGGAGGATAAGTCTAGATTCAGTGTGTGATAACAATAGATCCCAGTGTCAAGGTACTGGGATGACAGGAGAAGAGGCTACTGGGATGACAAGTAGTGTACTAAATGGACTGAAGGTTAAGGAAGCGAGGAAGAGGATAATTGAAATCCTGAGTGGAAAAGGATTTTTGATAGAGAGCACTAGCATTTCTCATTCTGTTAAGTGTGCAGAAAGATCTGGTGCACCACTTGAAATATTGCCTACTTATCAATGGTTTATCAAGATCTTAGAGGAAAAAGCTAAAGTGTTAGATAAAGTTAAGGAATGCAACTGGTATCCAGCTACTATGCGTAAACGCATGGAAGTGTGGATAGAAGGGCTAAATTGGGACTGGTGCATCTCAAGGCAGCGTTATTTTGGTGTGCCATTTCCAGTGTGGTATTCAAAACGTAAAGGAGAAGAGGGCAAAATCATTCTAGCTGAAGTGAAGGATCTGCCTATAGATCCACTCAAAGATTTGCCAAAAGGGTATAGTAAGGAAGAAGTTATCTCAGATCAAGATGTGATGGATACTTGGGCCACAAGTGCGATCACTCCTCAGCTAAGTGCACTGGCAGTAAACAATGAGCTTCACTTACCGAATCATCGCTATGACAAGATATTTCCTGCAGATCTGCGTAGCCAAAGCCATGAGATAATAAGAACTTGGGCTTTTTATACAATTTTGAAGGCGCATTACCATGCAAACTCCCTGCCATGGAAAAATATCATGATCAGTGGTTGGTGTCTAGCTGATGACAAAAAAAAGATGAGTAAATCAAAAGGTAACATCATCACTCCTCATGTAATGCTTGAAACTTATGGAGCTGATGTAGTGCGCTATTGGGCAGCAAACTCAAGGCTTGGAGTTGATACAGTTTACTCTGAAAATATATTCAGAATTGGCAAGCGCCTCGTTACAAAACTTTGGAATGCCAGCAAGTTTGTTTCCATGTTCATGGAAAAGCACCAAGTGGTGAGTATAAATTCCATCAGTGAGACAATGGATAAATGGATACTGTCTAAGCTATACAAAGTGATAGAAAGAGCAACGAATAACCTATTACAGTTTGAATACTGCGAAGCTTTGGGCGTAATAGAGGAATTTTTCTGGAAAGATTTTTGTGATAACTACTTAGAGCTGGTGAAAAAACGTGCGTATGGGGATGGGATAAACGGCGAAGCAAACTTAAGTGCGAAACAGAGTTTGACATATGTGTTAAATCTCATTTTGCGGTTATTTGCACCTTTTTTGCCGTATGTTACAGAAGAGATATATCATCAGCTATATAGCTATAATTCTGTACACAATCAAAGCAATTGGCCGAGTAAAGAAGAACTTATCTATGATAAACACTCTGAAGAAATGGGAGACAATTCTGTGCAGATATTAAATCTTGTAAGAAAAATAAAAGCGGATAATAATATGTCAGTTAAGCATTTGATAAAAAAATTGATGATAAAAGCAAACATGCAAGAGGATAGGTTGAACCAATCTGCGCAGGATGATTTGCAAACGGTTTGCAATGCTGAAGTAATACAGTGGAGTGAGGATGTAACAGAATTTACAACTGAAAATGGAAAATTTACCGTAGGTGCAGAGTTATAATAAGTATTTTCTCCCGCAGGTAAGGGAATTTTAACAAGAATACACAACCATTATTGCCTTTTTATGGTAAGAATAATGAGTAACTTGTTTAAAAAAGCCAATGTACCTTATCTTGTAGCCAGTTCTTTAGCTACTCTTACATTAATTTCATCCTTAGTGCTTGCTGTAACTTCTCAAGTACCTCTCCCTCTGATTATTGCTTTGTCTACATTGTCTGTTTTGGTGATTGCACTTTCATATAAAGCAATTAGTAATAATAGGAAAATGGAGGTTGTGAAAAGTAAATTTGCTGAAAAAAAGCAAGAGCTAGAAAACGAAATAACTTTGTGGAAAGAAGCTAAAGAAACTGCAAACAAACAAGTGGGGGTATTAAACAATCAATTGAACTGGAAAAATAAAGAACTAACCGGCATAAAACAACAATTGGGGGATAAATGCAATAAAATTTTTGAATTAACACAAAAGAAAGAACTGTTAGAAACACAGTTAAGAGAAATAGAAAAAAAACTTGAGAAATTAGAAAATCAATCACATGAATTCATTCAAGAAAAGCGAGATTTGGAGAACGAAATTGAAGGGTTAAATGAGAAAATAGCTCAGTTAAAGGAAAAACTAGACGTTACACAACAAAAATTAGACCAAAAAGTTCAAGAACTTGCTACCAAAACACGGGAATTAAAAGGTAAAATGGAAGAGTTACATAATATAGAACAACAACTGAACAAAACGACCATAGAAAAAGAAGCTGCAGGCAAGCAGATAGGGAGATTAGACGATCAACTAATTAGAGAAAAGCAGGATTCAGATGAGAAAGTAAAAAGGTTGAATGAAAGAGTGATGACGGTAGATAATTTGGAAAAGGAAAAAGAAGAGTTGCGAGCAGAATTAGATGGACTGCGACGTAAAGTTGAAAGACTAACTAAGGAAAATAAAGATTTGTCTGAAGAACTAAAAGACACAGAGAATTTCCTTGAAAGTCAGTTTACTGAGTTAGAAGAGATAAATAAACGTCGTAATAATCAAGTAAAAAAATTGAAAGATTCACTTTTGGAAAAGTCCTTTAAAAGGAGACAATGTGAGGAAGCTTTGCTAAAAAAGAAAAAGGAAGAAGTGGGTTTTATGCAACAGACGATAGAACATGTGATAAGCAAGGTAAGAGAATCAGTAAAAGGAAGCGAAGAAATTAGAGGTAATGATAAGAAAGTAATATTGCAAATAATTCAAAAAATAGAGTCTGTATTAGAAGAAGAGGTTGCTCAATATTTGCCAAATGAAGTTTCATATGCAGAATTTGAAGATCGTGGATATGTAAGTAGATGCTCTACCCCGGTTAGACGCTACTAATGCTCTATATATCGCACATTAAGCTAGCTGTGCAGAGCTTAAATAAAATCTACTATCCTTCTGGAGTAAAAAAAGTTGCGAAATGCAATATTATTCTTATGATTTACAGAAAGGTTATGCAAGGAGGTATACGATGAACCCAATAATATGCGCACTAGACACACAAGATTTGAATGAGGCCGTATCTTTAGCTAATACTCTACGTGGTAAGGTTGGCATGGTAAAACTGGGATTAGAATTTTTTGCTGCTTATGGTCCTTCTGGAGTGAGAGAAGTTGCAAAGTGTAATATACCAATTTTTTTAGATCTGAAATTGCATGATATTCCAAACACTGTAGTTAAAACAGTTGAAGCAATAAAGGCCCTTGGTGTTGAAATATTGACACTACATATTAGCGGTGGAGCAAAAATGCTTGAAGAAGCTTTAAGTGTCGTGAAAGATGCAAAAATGAAACTGATCGGAGTAACCGTGCTAACTAGTATGGGCAATGAGGATTTAAACGAGCTTGGAGTGACAAGAGAGGTAAAATCGCAGGTAATTTTGCTTGCAAAGCTTGCAAAAAAGATTGGGCTGCATGGAATAGTCTGCTCTGCATTGGAAGCTCAGGAAGTGTGTCAAGAATGCGGTAAAGACTTTACAATTATTACGCCGGGAATTCGTGTAGACTCTGGTCACGATGACCAAAAAAGGACAGCAACACCGAAAGAAGCAATAAGTTCAGGAGCTGATTATATCGTAATTGGTAGGCCCATTACAAAAAGTGACAGTCCTGCAAATAGTGCGGAATTAATATGGAAATCACTCATTAATTGAGGTCGCAAAAAAAAATTTAAAAAAGTGCTTGACATGAAAAAATAAACATTGTATAGTATTATTATCTTTCATATTTTTCCTCACTTAACTTAGTTAAGTATTTAATAAGTATGTGTGGTGTTACTTAAGTGGCACCACATAGTTTTTCAGTTTATATTCTCAAAAATTAAGTTTTTTTCTACTTCATTGGATATACTCTATAATAGGGAAAATTTCTATGTTCCAATTCAAGCATTGGAATAGCAAGCATAGGCTACATTAGGGTATCATCCAACACAAACCGTAATCATATTTTCATCTTCAAAGGAGGCTATTATGTCGCTCACTGATATCGCTCACCGTGTTAATGAATTAGCTTCATCGTGGGAGCAATTTAAATTAATAAATGATCGCAGACTAAAAGAAATTGAAAGCAAAGGACAAGCTGACTCTGCAACGATTGAGCAGCTATGCAAGATAGATGGTGATATTGATAATTGCAAAAAACGCTTGGATTTAATCGAAACTGCAGCTCAGCGTCCAGAAGTAAGTGCAGATTTTAGCACAAATGATAAATATTTTTCTGATTATATTCGCAAAGGAGTGGAAAGTGGCTTATCGCGCAAAACCCTCAGCGGAGATGATAACGATATCGGAGGATATCTCATTACTCCGCATATTGTAAAACGTATAAACAAGCGTGTAACGGACTCGTCTCCAATGCGGCAAATATGTTCCAGTCAAAGAATCTCTACTGAAACGTTGGACTACATTATAGAAGACCGTGACCGCGCTAGTGCAGGTTGGAGTGGTGAAACAGTGGATGATGAAGATGGTGGCAGTAAATCCAAGTATGATTTTGCAAAAGATACGGATACGCCTAAAATTCAAAAAATTTCCATTACAACTTACGAATTATACGCTCAGCCACAGATATCACAAAAGCTGCTTGATGACGCGTTTGTCGATGTTGAAAGCTGGCTAGTGGAAAAGATTGCTGAAACTTTTAATAAGGAAGAAAACGAAGCCTTCATTAAAGGGGAGGGCACTTTTCAACCTAAAGGGATTTTAGCCTATGACGATGGAAATAGTTATAATAAAATAGAGCAAGTTAAAACTAACAAATTGGATAGTGATTCAATAATGATATTGTACTATTCTCTAAATGAATATTACGCTAAAAATGCATCGTTTTTGATGAATAGAAGTACGTTGAAGGATGTTAGGCTACTAAAATCTCAGGCAGGTCAATACCTTTGGCAGCCAAGTTTGTCGCTTGAAGCTCCAGATACTTTAATGGGAATACCAGTGTATCAATCTGCTGATATGCCACCTGCGCCAAGCAAGCTGCCGATAATCGCAATAGCAGATTTTAAAAAGGCTTATAAGATCGTAGATAGTAGAGGGATGAGAATACTGAGAGACCCTTATACGAATAAACCTTATGTTAGGTTTTTTATCACTAAGCGTGTCGGCGGAGAGGTTGTAAACACCAGTGCTATTAAATTGCTAAAGGTTACAAGCTCAGACAAATACTAAAATATTCTCTAAAATAGTTGACATATTATGCTTTTTATGTAATAATTAAGTTAATTTATTATTAATTTTAGGAGCAAAATATGTGGAAAAACATAAAAAAGTTTTTTAAATGGATTGCTGACCACACGGGAATTTCGTGGATTGCAAGGAAAATTTCGTCAGGTTGGAATAGTGTTAAAAACTGGTGGTCTGGTAATAAGGTAAGTCAGGTAAGTAACGCTGATCCACCAAAAAATGAAACGCTAAAGGAATCTGGCCCTTCAGGTGTCATTTATGAAAAAGAGGGTAAGCTAGTGTTGGCTCTATCGATAGAAACTGCACAAAAAGTTTTTGGTTCCACCAGTCTGGAAAGTATGAAAGAATATTGTGCAAAAATCGGACCTAGTGAGAGTGAGTGTTACATTGCTGGTTCTGAGCCTCCTGGTATTGATGATCAATCGTGTTCATTCCTTTTTTCTATAGATAAGATGGCATATGAGGATACTGAGCTTGATAACATAGCAAAAGCAAAAGAAAAGTTAGGCTTGAGCAATATAACAAAAGAGGCTGAGGTAAATTATATACGTGCAGGACATTACGAATTTACGTCTAAGGTCATTACAAATGGTAACACACCAAGTTCAGACATGACTAATCCTGAAACACTAGTTGCAAGTGATAACCGACTTGTGCCTAGTCAACAATCTCTGTAAAACCCTTCAAAAAAGGAGCACCAAAGAGGTGCTCCTTTTTTTCTTTCCTATATAAATAAAAATTAGATAGCATTATGAGTACGATTTTTTTGTATTCTGATGCTTTTCAATTCTATATTTCTCGGATTAAGTTTTCTCTCCTTGCTACTCTTTCTCTATATTATCACAAAAAAGAATAGAAAACTGAGCGAGGAAAAAATAAAATCAACAAATCTTGAAGGTAATTTATGTAAGTTAGAATGTGAGCTTCAGGAGACAAAGCAGGCTTTAACTAATAAAGACGAAGAAATAGTGTGTTTAAAAGTGAGCAATGCAGAGCTCGAAGTAATTTTGCAGAAAGAACGCGAGGAAAAGAAAAAAGAAATAGAGCTATTGACAAAAGCTGAGGAGAGACTCACAAATGCTTTTAAAGCACTGTCTCTTGATGCTTTGCAGGCGAACAATAATAATTTTTTGAACTTAGCAAGGGAAGTAATTGATGGCAAATTAAAAGAAACAGAAAACGATTTCAAAAAAAGACAAGCAACGATTGACGAAGTTGTAATTCCGATAAAAGAAAAATTAGAAAAATTTGATAACGAAATACGCGAGCTGGAGAAGGGAAGGGTAGGGGCCTATGAAGGTTTAAAGGAGCAAATTGGTGCATTAATGAACCAGACTTCTAGCCTTGCTAATGCTCTGAGGAAACCTCACATTAGAGGAAAATGGGGCGAAATGCAGCTAAAAAGAGTGGTAGAAATGGCGGGGATGGTTGAGTATTGCGATTTTTTTACTCAGCCGTCAGTAGTTGATAAAAACGAGGATAATTTATTACGCCCTGATTTGATAATCAAAATGCCATCTGGAAAGCAGATAATAATAGATGCTAAAGTACCGCTTGATTCTTATCTTGACGCTATGTCGCAAAACGATTTGCAGATACAAAGGGAGAAATTAAAGAATCACTCTTTGGCAATAAAAAAACATATAAATGACCTAGGCAAAAAAGAATATTGGAATCAATTTGAAAATACGCCAGAACTTGTGGTTCTTTTTCTCACAGGGGAGGGAGTTTTCAGTGCAGCACTGGAATATGAGCCCGCTTTGATAGAGATTGGGGTGGAAAAAAAAGTGATTATTGCAACACCGATTACTTTAATCGCACTGCTTAGGGCAATAGCATATGGATGGAAACAGGAAATGATAGCCGAAAGCGCAAAAAAAATCAGTGAACTAGGTCATATTTTATATGAGCGCATCTGTACAATGGGCGAGAATTTTGATAATCTGCGCAGGAGCTTAAAAAGTGCTGTTGATCATTACAATAAAACTGCAGGTTCGCTTGAAGCAAGGGTGTTTCCTGCTGCCCGGGAGTTCAACAAACTTGGCATACATGCAAAAAATAAAGAATTAAGCGCTGCAAAGGAACTGGAGTCTTTACCACGTAGCTTACACGCTGAGGAGTTGAAAGTGGATTAGGCTCTTACACGTAGAAATCTACATAGACCGACCTTTCTGTGGATCTGTGTTTCTGCTTTCCTCAATTTGCTTTGCAAAAGATGTCTCTTGTTTGCTCATATGCTGAAGTGGCTTGACAATTTCACGCACAGCGGCAACAACCGCAGTCAAAAACGCTTTGAGCAGCGCACCTAAAGCTCCACCAACTGCTTCCCTGCCGTATATATGAGCTTGCTTTTCATTATCGTCAGCAGTTTCTCCTGCTCTCCTTCTTGGATCCATTCTATGAGCAATAACTGAAAACAACACTCCCTTGATTGAAGACTTCATTCGTGCTTTTGCTTTAAGAACATCTTCGTCATGTGCTGTTTCATGTCCATGGCTTAAATGTTTAGCGTTCATTAGCTCCTTTTGTTGTTGGGCAAACATACCACTTAGCACTTCTTCCATTATTTGTTTTCTTCTCTTCTCCATAACTCTTTTCTTGGACTCTAATTTGTCGCGAGTATGCTTTGTGGTTTCAAATTCTACGTCAATGTCTTCAGACGCTGCTTGACTATACAAGGTTTCTATGAGCCTATCTATACTTCGCTTTGCTTGCATAGTCCTTTCATAACTATCTAAATTATCGATTTCTTCGTCAATCTGGGTTAGAATATCCTCAAAAGCTTTTAAATAGTCTTGAACGTACTGCGTTATGTCTTTCTCTTTGGGCTGCTCTTCTTGGTTTAGTTGATTTTCATTTTTCAAATTCCTCTCTTTTCTATCATCGTTATTTTCTTCACTTCCCTCCTTAAAAAGATAATCGTCATCCATAACTTAGTTAAAATTTCCACCAGTTACTATTGTATACGAAAAAATTAAATTAACATTAATGAAAGGTGGTTACAACTTCAGCACTGGCTAGAACCACAGTGAAGCTGTCAAAAGCAGCAGGGTCATAATACCTCTCATACAGCTCAACCGAACATCTAAGCCTTATCTTTTCCTTCGCATTAAAACTAATTTCATAATCATTATTAGAGTTTAGCATAGCAGAATTACGCAACAATTCATCCGCTAATACAGAATCTAAAATTCCATTAATTTTTATTGTAATATGTCTGCTTCCAGCACAATCGAGCACTTTTCTCCAGCCAAAAGAAGAAACATCTCTTATCTCTTCCCTATTATTACGCAAAGTAAATCTTAAGTTTCGTATATTATTCAGCACAACAAAATTATTGTCATGATCTTTAATTTTTAGTTGCAACTTACTCATTGTCACCTCCTTTGATAAAAATGTCAAAATTAATTGTTGAATGTAAAATTTCATCGTGCTGATCCACAGCACAATTATTTTCCAAAATAGTCCCACTATCAAAATCTTTGATGCTCTTAAGCACCAAGTTAATATGTCTTATAGCGGCAAGCATATTGCTCATATGATAAGTATATATGTCGCATGCAAATCTTGCCTTTGTAGCAAAATTGGACAGCATATGAAGGTTGCTATAACTTACTATACTCAATTTTAGGTAAGGAATAGTAACCTGCTTAGGTAGGTAATTATAAATGTTGGTAACGTATTTCTTTAAATCAGAGTTTGCCTTTAGTGCTGTATAAATACTGTTGTATAGCTCATTTATAACTTGAATTTTTTCCATAATTAACCTTCTTAAAAGTACAGTCAACACAAAGGGATGGGGTGGCAGAAAAAGCTACAATACAACTCGTGGTTCGCGAAATGGGGAATATACCCCTTTCACTTCGGATAAATAGCTCTTCACTTCTGATTCGCGATTTTTATAAAGAGCAGAAACATGTTGCATAATACCTAGTTTTATCTGCTCAGGAACGTTGTCATAGCCAGCTTCATACACAACATCAACTCTTATTGCATTCAAATGACTGAAAAATTCAATGTAGCCTCCTACATCACTAAAATAATATCTAGGTGTCCTTTTCTCTTGATTTTTAGATATCGTTGCAGTAACAGACGTTATCATTTTCACAGGACCGTAGCTTAAATAGATTCTATGAGGTATATAGTCCTCATAGGAAACTTGCCACGTTTGCTTAACCAGCGACTTTTCCGTATACCATTCAGCATAGTCGGTTGCCACAGAAATGAGGTCTGAAATCAACTTGTCATCTTGATCGTTCTCAATGCGTAAAAAAGATTTAACTTCTTCCAAAGTAACCGGAAGAGGTTTAGATTTGGATTTACGTTGTACATGTATTTTTGGTGAAGTAGACATAATAACCTCCTGTTTATGTATGGCTAAAACTCGTTATTCCAACTGCTGGATCTATGCTGTAAATAAATCACAGGTAAACTCATCTTAGCTAGATTTCTTGCATTTAATATTAAGTCAAATCTGTATGGTAGCAACCCTAAACGTTTGAAATTCTTGACTTGCTATAAGTTCTTTATTGTATGTTCTACTACATTGAGGAGAGAGCGTATTAAAGCTGTTTCTCCCTTTTTGTTGATGAAATTTGAACTTATAGCGTATTCAACTAGGCTGGATTTCAGCGAGTTAACATTTTGGGAATGAATATTGTTGAAGATGGTGTTTAACTCCTTAGTAAGCAAACTATGAAATTTTTGCATGCTATCATGTGCGATATTTTCAAGTTCATGCGCAAATTTATCTTGAGCTACGGTGGTTATATCTTCAATTTCTTCATTGAATTCCTCCAGCTTTTTTTCCTTACTCTTAAGGTTTTTTGCAAAAGCTTTCATACCTATCCAACTTAATTACTATTATAATTATAATGACAATGAAGAAACTACCGAAGTAAAAAATTTATGCTACAACATGATGCTGAGTAAAACGCATGGTGTCATCCAAGTAGCCACTTTTCCTGTTATTCAAGTGTCTACCTTTTCTGGATAAGGTTAGGTTTTTGCTGCTAAAAATGGTTGTATTATCTAAATAATAATGGTATGTATTGTTAAATTAGTAGTGATGTGTTTTAGAATGCCAAAGAAAAATCAAGGTTAATTGATGGAGGTAAAAGTTATGGAGCTGAAGAAGTCTAACAATGCTTTTAATGCAAAGGAAACAGATGAAGACTTTCTAGAACAAATTAACAGTTATAAACAAGCTGCTGATATTCAAAAACATAATGACACAATTATAAAGACCATTAGTGATCAGCAATGTACCTTAAGTGATGTGCCGAAAAGACGGCCAACAGCAATTGAAACTTTCATTGAAAGGCACGCTGCTGATATTGAAAAATGTGATGACAAGGTTGCAAGAATTCTTGCTGTAGCAAAGGATAGTAGTGGTAAGACATTACTACACTATGCTGCTCAAGAAGATAATTTACATTTAGCTAGGCTTCTCATAGAAAAAGGTGCTGATATTAAGGCTAAAGACAATGAATACCTGACACCGCTGCACGTAGCTGCTTCTTCTAATGCAAGTGATGTAGCTAAGTTACTTATAGAGGATGGTGCTGAAATTAATGTTAGAGGAGATGATGGTTGGGCGCCATTGCACTTTGCTGCAAAATCTAATGCAAAGGATGTAGCTAGATTACTTATAGACAAAGGTGCTAATGTTAAGGCTAAAGGTAATAGAGGACGGACGCCATTGCACTATGCTGCCTCAAAAGATATGGCTAAATTACTTGTAGATGGGGGTTCTGATGTTTACTCTCGAGGTAATGAAGGCCTGGTACCATTGCACACAGCAGCTCTCTATAATGTAAAGGATGTAGCTGAGTTTTTCGTAAGCGTAGGTGTTAGTGTTAATGTTCAGAACTTTGGTAGTCAGGTGCCATTACACTTTGCTGCTTTCTCTAATGCAAAGGATATAGCTAAATTACTTATAGACAAAGGTGCTGACGTTAATGCTAAAGAAGTTAGTGATTGGACGCCATTGCACTTTGCTGCTTTCTCTAATGCAAAGGATGTAGCTGAATTACTTGTAGATAAGCGTGCTAAAGTTGATGCTAGAAACATATATCGTTTGACACCATTGCACTTTGCTGCCCAATTTAATGCAAATGATGTGGCTGGATTACTTATAGATAAAGGTGCTGATGTTAAGGCTAAAGACAGGGATTACCAGACACCATTGCACTTAACTACCTCAAAGGATATAGCTGGGTTACTTATAGATAGAGGTGCTGTTGTTGATGCTCTAAACACGGAGGGCAGAACACCTTTGCACTTAGCTACTTATTCTAGAGCAAGTGATGTGGCCGAATTACTCATAGATAAAGGTGCTGATGTTAATGCTAGGGACAATATTGACTGGGCGCCGTTACACACAGCTGCTTACTTTGATGCAGAGGATGTAGCCAAATTACTTATAGATAAAGGTGCTGAAATTAATGCTAAAAATGATGACAACAAAACACCGTTTGAGATAGCACAGGGAGGGGTAGTAACTTTTCTTGCCACAGCAAAGGATAATAGCGGTAATACATTACTGCACTATGCTGTTAAAGAAGATAATTTAGATCTAATCAGGCTTCTCATAAAAGAAGGGGCTGATATTAATGCTAAAAATGATGACAACAAGACGCCTTTTGAATTAGCTTTAGACCTCCAGCATAACTAATTTATGGTAAGAAATTTTGAGTAGATAGGTCAGTAGAAGTCGTAGTTCTAATACCAAATCTAACCTGTGCGAATATTGTAGTTTGAGAGCAACCCTCACCGAAGGGTGTCATCCAAGTACCTCCTTCCTGTCATCTCAGTGCCTTCTTCCTGTCATCCCAGTACTTGATACTTGTATCTGGGATCTAGTTTAGCAATAAATATTTAAGAAATTTACCAAATGAAAAAACAAGGCAAAAGAAGCCCTGGCCATTGTTTATTTTAGTATTGGCGTTTTTATGTCTTAAACGCTGCAATTTAGCTGCTTTTGAATGCAACTAGTCTAATACCAACTCTCATAAATAACTAGACAAATAATTAACAGAGCAAATGGTTTTGATCGAACTTTCCGTAATATCTCGAATAAATTCAGATACAGCATTTTCGAGTAATTTAATAGA
>JAISAR010000086.1 GCA_031266615.1 Rickettsiales bacterium | reverse complement strand
AGAAGTTTTAAAAAGACATGCAGTGCACATAGTGCGAAAAATTAAACATGAGACGCCAAATATGCTAAGTTTTTTTGTCATTTAATCTGCACAGACTGAAGATAAATAATAGCTTCAATACTATGATAAGGGAACTGAAGGAATTTGTCAAGTAGTTTTTTTGTTTCTATTGGATGACGCTATAGCTTTTTTTCACTTTCGTCTGTCCGCTTTCTGTGTAGTAGAATTGGTATAAGGCCTTAGATATGCCAATTTTAATCTTTGTGTTATAAAATTGTTAATCATTTTATCCTATAATTAGTATAATAATTATTTTTCAAAGGATTTT
Source organism: Rickettsiales bacterium (assembly GCA_031266615.1). Classification (GTDB taxonomy): domain Bacteria; phylum Pseudomonadota; class Alphaproteobacteria; order Rickettsiales; family Anaplasmataceae; genus Wolbachia. The sequence goes on along the minus strand of JAISAR010000086.1, from coordinate 7,078 downwards.
TATGACTTGTTACTCAATTTTACAACCATACAATGCCTATTACCACAATATAGGTGAACCTAATTTCTCAGATTGTAAACCATTATACATATCTGATAAATTTGATAATAGGCCTTACTTCGATAAGGACTGCTTAACCGCGCAAAAATTTTGCCTTACAGGCGATTATCGCATTCCTAATTTACACACGTCTCTCAAACATCATCACACTCCATTTCAAGGTGATTGTAACCCATATCTCAAGCATTATTGCAATCCAGGTCACAGTAATCATTATGATGCAGCATGGTGTCACGCTCACGACTCTGGTAACACAGTAGTGCTGAATATACCACCATATTGGACTGGAAGTGGGAAAACAGGAACTAGGGTAATAGAAGTTGCAGCAACTGAAGCAGTACAAGACCCTGCAGCAGCTGTTTCTACTGCGGAAATAATTTAGGGACAATAAATTTTTGTAGGTAATTGTAGCGAAGGTGATGAAAGACGTGAAAAGTGCGTAGAGAATCAAAAGTGAGCGATATCATATTAAGATCACAAATAGCGTTGACTCAATATGATAAATAGAGTATAAGACAAAAGGAAGGGATGTGCATTATGTACCTCTGTCTGTTGGCTTATAACTTTGACAGCCCATTTGATGTATGGTCTTTCTTGCCTTCCCTACTAATACTGTTAATTTAAAATAAAGTTTTTATTATATAGGAGATTTCTATGCCAGAAAGCGATGATATTCAAAATGGTGTTAGCCAAAATGAAATTACAGAGGAAACTACTGAAGAACCTGTAGTAGGCAACGAAAGCGGAGGGGAACCTCCTGCAGAGCCTGCGGTAGAAAATGAAAGCGGAGAAGAACCTCCTGCAGAAACTACAGCAGATACAGAGGAGACTTCAGTAAAATCTACAGTGGACGAAGTGAAACCCACTGCAGAACTTACATTAGATAATGGAAGTGAAAGAAAACTTCCTGAAAAAATTACTACAGTAAATATAGAAAAGCCCACTGAAAAAGTTACTACAGTAAATGCAGGGAAACCGCATGTAAAGTTTATAGTAGATGAAGGGAATTTTCCTATGAAGCCTTCAGTAGATTGGGGAAGTAAAATGAGACATTTAGATGAGTATCCATGTTTCAACCATCATCATAACTTACGCTTTAAGCATTGTCATGATCCATATTACAATGGTCATCATACTTCATGTTATCATGCCCATGATTCTGGCAATACAGTGGTAATACCTTATGGTTGGAAAGGTGGACTACCTATGGTAAAAGTTGGGGGGCATACAGAATTTTTTGATTTAAACAAGCCCATGCTAATATCTGATCTAGGTTGCAATATTTGCGATTGTTATTAACTGCAAAAAAGCTGTTCAATTCCGATAAACTGTGTGGATGAAAATAGAGGGGAGCATTTTAAGCATACCGGTTTTATATTTTGCAAGTTGCATTTAACTCCTGTGCCGTTGTCTGAAAAAACACGGCATTGGTAAGTTCTTTCCTCTTGGTAATTTCTGCATAAGCTGCACAAGATAAGCCTTCAACTAACCTCATTTATTTACTATACTGCTATAGTTTTATAGCTTTTTGATTGATGAACATTTTTAAGCGGATCTCCTCGCTAATCCTTGGCAAATTAAATGAGTTGAAGCAAAGGGGTATCATAAATACAAGTGCAGAAAATTTTACCGTAGAACCTCCAAGTAATAGAGCACATGGGGATATTTATACAAATGTTGCTATGGTGCTTGCAAAGCATGAAAAGAAGAATCCAGTTGAAATCGCAGGGATGTTAGCAAGGGAATTTGAACTGTTTGATGAGATTGAGAAAGTGGAAATTGCGGGCCCTGGTTTTATCAACATGCACTTGAAAATAGAAGTATGGCATGGGATCCTCAAACAAATAAATGAGCTAAAAACAGAGTTTGGCACTTTAGATATTGGAAACAATCAGGCTGTCAATGTTGAATTTGTATCTGCAAATCCAACTGGTCCATTGCATATTGGTCATGCAAGAGGGGCAGTGTTTGGTGACATTTTAGCAAATTTACTAAAAAAAGTTGGTTATAAAGTCACTAAGGAATACTACATCAATGACGCTGGAGCGCAGGTAGATACTCTAGTTCGGTCAGTATATATGCGATATAGGGAAGCTCTAGGAGAGAAGATCAATATCGAAAAAGGTTTGTATCCTGGTGAATATTTAAAACCAATAGGGGAGAGGCTAGCCAAAAAATATGGCTCAAAGCTTTTAAATAGTCAAGATAATCAGGTAATCAGAGAGTATACTTTGAGTTCTATCTTGGAACTTATAAAGGAAGACATGAGCTTGCTTGGAGTAAGTCACGATGTTTTTACTTCAGAATATGAGCTACAAAAAAGTGGCAAAATCGAAGAGAGCATAAAGATGTTATCTGACAAGGGTTTAGTGTATGAAGGATATTTGGAAAAACCAAAAGGCAAAGAAAGCGAAAATTGGACTTCCAGAAAAGAGATGTTATTTCGCTCTACAGAGTTTGGCGATGATGTTGATCGCGCACTGAAAAAAGAGGATGGCAGTTGGACTTACTTTGCCTCGGATATTGCTTACCATTTCGATAAGATATCACGTGGTTTTAACAATATGATCGTAGAGCTTGGTAGTGACCATGGCGGTTATGTCAAAAGGCTCAAAGCAGTTGTCTCTGCGCTGAGCGATAATAAGGCGAAAATAGAAGTAAAACTGCATAACATTGTGAATTTTTTTGAAGATGGAAAACCTGTTAAGATGTCCAAAAGATCAGGAAATTTCCTCACAGCAAGGGATGTAGTGGAGGAAGTTGGCAGGGATATCACTCGTTTTATAATGCTAACACGCAAGAATGATATGGTCTTAGACTTTGATTTTGCCAAGGTTAAAGAGCAGTCAAAAGATAATCCTATTTTTTACGTGCAATATGCGCACGCTCGTGCTCATTCATTGATGCGTAACGCTCCAAAAGAACTCCCCAATGCAGATCTTTCACTTTTAAAGACAGATGGAGAGCTATTCCTCATAAAAACCTTAGCAAAGTGGCCAGGTGTGGTAGAAATAGCAGCAAAGCTTTACGAGCCACACAGAATTACTTTCTACTTACTTGAAGTTGCAGAAGCGTTCCATGCTCTGTGGGGATATGGCAAAAGCGACTTAAACATGCGGTTCATACTGGAAGATAACTTGGGCCTTACCGCGGCAAGAATATTTCTCGTCCAAGCCTTAGCACACGTCATCGCTTCTGGGCTTTCCATCTTTAATATAGAGCCTTTGGAAGAGATGAGTTGACTTTTTTTAGCTATAACACATGATGATTCAAATATTATTGAAATCAGAGGTAAAGCTATGAGAGATGAGCAGTGGTGGAAAATATTAAGTGCGATTGAGAAAGAGAAAGATTTAAATAGGGATAACGTAATTGAAAAAATAAAAGAGAAATTAAAAGCAGAAGGTGGAGACGAGTATAAAAAGTGGAAAGGAGCTGGTTTTGATGTAAATTACTTGTTTCAAGTTGTTTTTTTGGATAGGGAAAATGGTCAAACATTATTGCATTTAGCTACTAGAGATGGTCGTACAGAGATAGTAAGAGCTTTGTTAAAAGTAAAAGGAATCGATGTTAACATAGTAGTTGAGGAGGGATGGACTCCTTTACATTTAGCTGCTAAAAATGGTCAAGTAGAGATAGTAAGTACTCTAGTAGAAAGAAAGGCAAATGTTAATGCAATAGCTAAAGATAGAAATACCCCTTTACATGATGCTGCTATTTTGGGCCATATAGAAGTAGTAAAAGCTCTACTAGCAAATGGAGCGGACTCTTTATTAAAGGATAAACATGGCAGAACTCCAAGAGACTTATTAAAGAATGAATCTGGTATAATTTCAGGAGACTTGTTAGAAGATGAATATAGTATCCCAGTAGACTTAGCTGCAAATGATATAGAGAATCTTCTAAAAGAAGCAGAAGAAAAACAACTGAAGCAACAAGCAACTACAAGAAGTTTTGTTGTTAACTGCATTATTAAGCACTGCTGTTGCAGTGGCATTTTTCGCAACCGGAACGGTTGCAGTTGAGTTAGTGCCTATATTGATAGCAGTCGTTGCAGTTACGGTAGCAGCACTGGCAGTTGGTGGTGTTACATATATGCTATCAGAGCCTAGTGTTGAACAAGTCGCTGGAAATGAGCGGAAAGTATAGCATCAGATCTATAAAACGCATTGAAAACCCACCCATGCATTAGGTTGCAGCCCTATAATGTCTACTGTTGATGATTATTTCACCTATTGTAACTGCCGCTAAAATAAAGCAGTAATACACCTGTGTTAATAAAGAAATAGGTGATATAGAGGCTATGCTACCTGCTAGCAGTAGCTGAGAACCATAAGGCAAGATGCCTTTAGTAGCACAAGCAAAAACATCTAATAAGTATGCACTGCGGTGTGGCGCAATATTGTGTTTTTGTGCAAGCCTTTTTGCAATGCCACCACTTAATAAAATAGCAATGGTATTATTGGCAACCAGGACGGTGAACATAGATGCTATTCCTGCTATCACAAATTCGGTTTTAGTCTTTGTAATATCACTTTTATCGATGAGTTTATGCAATGCTTTTTGACCTTGTTTGTACATTATATGGCTTAGTCCACCAATAAATAGAGCAAAGATCACTATTTCGTTTACTTTCTTAAAACCATTATATATGTCATGAGGAAGTTGAATAACAGCATAGTCAAAAAAGACTATTCCTAGCACGCCGGCAATAATTATGTTTACAGTTATTGTTACTAAAGTAGAAACTTCAAGCAGACCCATGATTATTAGGGAAATGTAAGGGATAACTTTTATTATCGATAAATAATCTAAGTTTGAGATAGTAACAATTTTTGTACTATCTGTAGTTACTGCCAGATAGACAAGCGTTATAATGCTGGCAATAAACGCTACCTTAGAATTCACTTTAAGTTTATCCCTTATTGCAGCTCCTTGTGAAGAAACAGAGGCAATAGTGGTGTCGGATATCATTGAGAGGTTGTCACCGAATACAGCACCTCCAACCACAGTTGCAGTTCCTATTTCAAGACCAAAAGCTCCACTTTTTGCCAGGTTAACGGCGATTGGTACCATCAGTGCAACAACTCCCATGGACGTGCCGATTGCAGTTGAAATAAAAGCAGAGGCCAAGAATATTCCAGGCAACAGTAACCTTGTTGGAAGGAAATTGAGAATTAAATTAGCAACAGTGTCTGCACTACCAATTGATTGAGTAACAGAAGAAAATGCTCCGGAAAATAGAAAAATTAAACACATAGTAAGGGTGTTTTTGTCACCCATGCCCTCGATGACAGTATCGATGTTGTGCTGAATTTTGTTTGTACCGCGTGAGATGGCAAAAAATAGTGCTGGTAGTAAGCAAATTACCGGTGAAACCTGATGAAGTGGATTATCAGTTCCGATAAAAGAGAAATAAGTGCCACTTCCAAGATATAGGATTAAAAAAATAAACAGAGGAACAAAAGCTGTCATTTTACCATATTTAAAAACTTAGGATAACTAATCAAGTTGCTTTGATCAAGCACTAATCCCTGGTTCCACTAATTCTACAAGAAGTTAACAGCGGATTTTAAACTTTATATTTAATCTACTTAACTAAATAGCACGTGCAGTCTATTGCTTGACAATATAGGATTGCCAGGTTCCAGCGTCACTCGTTTAAGTGATATTCTGAAAAGTGATTTTACGAGGCATATTTTGTGCTATACTTTTTTATGTTATGCAAATAGCTATTCAAATAAAATAATGGAAAATGTTAAAACTATACCAGTAGAAGATAACAACGTTAGGCTGGATAGGTACATAAGAAGAATTTTTCCTAATTTAAAGCAATCTGTAATTGAGAAATCTTTAAGAAGAGAGTTGATCAAAGTTGATGGCTGCAAAGCAAAGTCGAGCGATAGAGTGAACTCTGGGCAAACTATAACGATAAAACACTTAGATTATATTAAAAATACCAATTCCGAACGCAAATATAACGAAGAGTTAGTGAATCTACTGAAAGACAACATATTGTATGAAGATGAATATATACTAGCTATAAATAAACCTGCAGGAGTAATCGTTCAAGGTGGTGTAAAAGTAAAAATCAGCATTAGCGATTTGCTTGACCAAATCAGAGAGGGAGAAACATTTAAGATTGTCCATAGACTGGATAAGGACACAAGCGGAGCGATAATATTTGCACGCAATGCCAACGTTGCCAGATACCTTATGGAAGAATTCAAAGCACGTAGAGTAAAAAAAACTTATTTAGCATTAACTTCCGGCATACCGAGCAAGAATAGAGGAATAATAGATTATCCGTTGGCAAAAAAATATATTTCAGGTCAAGAAAAAGTGGTTATTGATGAAAATTCATCTCAGAATGCCACTACGCGTTTTTCGATCATAGCAAGGCTAGAGCACAATGTCGCTTATTTAGAATTGCAACCAATTACTGGCAGGACTCATCAATTAAGGGCGCATTTAGCCCATATAAACTGTCCCATCCTTGGTGATGGTAAATATGGTGGTAGAAAGGCTTTTATCGATGGTATAGCAAACAAAATCCATCTCCATTCGTATTCTTTGTCTTTAAAACTGCCAAATGGCAAAAAAACCACTATCACTGCCCTTCCCCCTGAACACTTTAAAAATTCCCTCGAGATATTACACCCTCCCTTTGAGTGGTAAATGTTACCTAAAAAAAGGCAAAAGAAGCCCCGGTCAATATCTATTTAGGAACTTGGCGTTAATGTCCTATACGCTTGACAAGTAGCTGACCTTGGGGTTGTAAATACCCATAACTATGATAAGGGGAATTTCGAAGTTTGTCAAGCAATTTTTTTGTGAAAAAAATGAGATTGGTTAAAATTTTAACTAATTTAAAAAAAAGACAAAAGAAACCCCGCAACGTGAGTTGTTTACTGTTCTCTCAAAAACTTGGCGTCCGGTTCTCTCTTACACCGCTTAATAAGTGAGGTCCAGCTAATGTAGACAAAAAATTATAAAGACATGCAGTGTCCATGCTGCA
>JAISAR010000085.1 GCA_031266615.1 Rickettsiales bacterium | reverse complement strand
AGAAGTTTTAAAAAGACATGCAGTGCACATAGTGCGAAAAATTAAACATGAGACGCCAAATATGCTAAGTTTTTTTGTCATTTAATCTGCACAGACTGAAGATAAATAATAGCTTCAGTACTATGATAAGGGTAATGGCGAAGGTTGTCAAGTAGTTTTTTCGCACATGCCAAAGCTGGTTTGTTATGCGAGAAGTTTTATTTCGGTGTGCGTGGCCTTGAAAGATCGCAGTGCAATACTTAAATTATATAGGTAGTAGGCTAATAATGGAGCTCAAAATGCATAACGTAGAAGGAACCGAAAATTTAAAATTTGATGCTGAAGTAGGGAAAGTACTGAATATAGTAATTCATTCGCTTTACACTAATAAGGATATTTTTCTGCGTGAGTTAGTATCAAATGCATCAGATGCATGCGACAAATTGCGCTACGAATCTCAACTAAACCCTAACTTGCTAGATTCAAGTGATGAGTTAAAAATCACCATTAGCTCCAGTAAAGATAAGAATGAACTGTATATAGTCGACAATGGCATCGGAATGGACAGGCAGGATTTAATAGACAACCTAGGTACGGTCGCCAGTTCTGGTACACAAAGATTTCTGGAGGCGATTAAAAGTAGCAAGGATTCAAGCCAAACTGTAGAGTTAATCGGAAAATTTGGTGTCGGTTTTTACTCGAGCTTCATGGTTGCTTCAGAAGTTATAGTTGAATCTCGAAAGGCGGGAGAAGAGGAATCTTGGGTCTGGAGATCCGGAGGAGATGGAGAATATTCAATCGGCAAATTAGATGATCAAATCCCTCGTGGAACCAAGATTACCCTGGTTATGCGTCCTGAAGAAAATGAGTTTTTAGACAAGTTTCGCATTGAAAATATCGTTACTACTTATTCGGATCACATAAATTTTCCCGTTGAGTTTATAGATGAAGAAGGAAAAAGCGAGAAGTTAAACAGCAAGGCCGCAATTTGGACTCAGCCGAAAAGCAACGTTACTCAAGAGGAGCATAACGATTTTTTCCGCAGTGTTGCACATGTTGGCGGGGAACCTTGGATGATATTGCACAACAAAAATGAAGGTGCAATAGAATATACAAATTTGCTTTATGTGCCTTCTATCAAGCCTTTTGATTTATTTCACCCAGATAGACGTTGCTCCGTGAAATTGTATGTAAATAAAGTGTTTATCACTGAGGATAATGTACAAATCATACCGCAATACTTGCGTTTCTTGAAAGGCGTGGTTGATTCACCGGATTTGCCTCTTAATATCAGCAGAGAAACACTGCAGAACAATCGTGTTGTTGAGCAAATCAGAAAATCCCTCACTAAGCGTGTGATATCAGAACTTGGTAAAAAGGCAAAAGAGAATTTAGAGGAATACACGAAATTCTGGACCAATTTTGGTGCGGTATTAAAAGAGGGTCTTTGCGAAGCTATGCCAACTGATGAAAGAGAAGCGCTGCTTTCAATTTGCAGATTTCACAGCACAAGCGATGATAAGTTAGTCAGCATTGATGACTATATAAGCAGAATGAAGCCTGAACAGGAGTATATCTATTATCTCACAGGAAATAGCTTAGACTCGGTGAAACACAGTCCACAACTTGAAGGGTTTGTCAGCAAAGGGTTGGAGGTTCTTCTGTTTGTTGATCCAGTGGATGATTTCTGGACTAGCGTAATTCATGAGTATAGAGACCAGAAGATCAAGTCCGTAACTCGTGCTGATGTTGACTTGGAAAAATTCTCCTCAGAGAAAAAAGACGAAGAAAATGAATCAGATGAAGAAAAGAGCGAAGAAAATACGGATTCTATATTGGAGTACTTCACTAAGGTCCTTGGCAGTTCAGTGAAAAGCGTAAAAATTTCCAAAAAATTGACCGATAGTCCTGTATGTTTGGCGGTTGATGAGGGTGCAATGGACCTTAGAATGGAGCGTTTTTTACGTGAGCAAAAACAGCTGAATTACCGCACACCAAAGGTGCTTGAAATCAACACTAAGCACCCTGTAATAAAAAGCATAATGAAATCTCACGCTGAAGATGGTGAAAACTCAACATTGGAGGATATGATCCACTTATTGTTCTATCAAGCTTGTATTGTGGAAGGCGAAGAGATGGATGACGCGAGCCTGTTTGCTAGGAGGTTGAATAACTTGCTTGGCAAAGTTGTGATTTAGTGCTATACTAGATTAGGCTAATTTATAGTGAGTGATAAATATGGCTAATCGAACTGATCTTCCAAATTCAAGCCGGGTTGATTTGAGTACAGAAGAAGATCAAAAAACAACTGAAATTAAAGATCGTTGCCATTCTAGAGATTTTGGTATTGAAAGAGAAGAAGGGCCTGAAGTTTTAGGCGGTAAAAGTCAAGAAACACCAGCTATTCCCGAAGATGAACTTGGAGATTTTCAATGTAGCAGCTTTGAGAGCGATACCTATGAAGTTATCGAGTGTGATCTAAACGAAATACGAATTGCAGGATTTAGTAAACAGGAATTACTAGAAATGTGTAATTTCTGTAAAATAAGCTATGGTAGTAACGATAAAAAGTTAGATAGTAGATATAAAACTAAAGCTGAACTCATTAATGAAGGTTATGGTATTATTCCATTTTATTATAATGAGAGAAATAAAAGGTGTGCTGGTTTTGTTTTTACAAAAGATAAAGAAATAACTATAGCTTATCGCGGTACTAAAGACTTTGATGATGTGATGACTGATGTAAGCACAGCGTTTACCTCAGAATTTTTACCTGAAGGTGGGAAAATGCATGATGGTTTTCACAATGCATTTTATGATTCGTTGCCTAGTCTTGGTAAAATATTAGACGGTTATGCTGAAGAGCAAGGATCAGAAATCAAAGATTTTAAAATTAATTGTACGGGCCATAGTATGGGAGCCGCTCTTGCTACCATAACTGCTTTATATCTTAAGAAAGTAAAAGAGGCTGGATATGTTCGTGTTGCAACTTTTGGTTCTCCGAGGGTTTTCAATTTCCATGGTGCTGAAATTTATGAAAAACTTCTTGGAGAGAATACCATTAGAGTAACTAATTCGTCAGACCCAATACCAATGTTTCCATCTGGCTCTATGGGCTTTAAGCACGTAGGTAAACCACTAAAAATAAAAACAGGTAATTTCGTAATAAACTGCCTTGGAATGAGCTTCTGTATAGTGGGAGAATATTATCATAAAACGGATACCTATTATAGTTGCATTCAAGATATAAAACCAGAAGATTTCCAATCAAATAATAGTGTATCTAGATACTATTACCTTTCTTACGTAGCCGCAGTGCCTTATTATATAACCACTACAGCTTTAACTATACCTTATTATCTTTTTCCAAGTGTTATTTCAAACACGGAACAACGCTATTTTGAAAGGGAAATGAAGTTTGCTGATGACCGAAGATTAATGAGTCTCAAGGATAATAAAAACGGGCTTGTAATCCACGCACTTGGCAATGCTATGGTTAGTTTAGAAAATCCTTTAATAATATCTCATATAGAGTGCAACATTAATGGAAGAGATGAAGGGTTAAAATTTAACATTTATGACATTGCTTCTTTTGTTAACAGTAATTATCACCTCAATAGAAGCAATATGAAGTTAAGGCAGTTGTGTGAAATTGAAGATGTGCCTGTTAAAGGAGTGCCTAATTTAATTGATGCTGAAAATCATGTTCCTGGTAGCAGGAATACTATTAGTGATTTAGTAAATGAGCCTGCAACTTCAAGTCGAGCAGTGAATGAAGCAGGTAGTAAACAATTACAAAACCCAAAACCCAAAAGTGCCAGCAGCCAACAGCCACAAAAAAATGCTGTGGACAAAGGAAAAAATATTATGAACAATGGACATGCTTCAACGAAGCATCTTGTAAGCAATAATTGTAAGGGAGGTGAAATGGATAATGGTAACAAAAATAAAAACATAAAAGAAAAATTGTCTGGTGCTATCGAGAGTATCGATCCCAATACGGTAGAACGTTTACTGAACCAAGAAGATACTAATATAACTGAGTCTATTTTAAAGGAAGCCTTAGATCAAGCCGTGAAAAGAATTGAAAACTTGAAGGAGGGTGACAAGAAACAAGACCAGAAAGACAGACTCACGCAAATTATAGAACTGCTTGAAACAAAGCTCAAGAGCATTGGTGGTGCAGCACCATCAGTAGATGATAGTGCTGCTACAGGTAGTCAGGTAACTCCTGCGGCAGAGCCTAAAGAAAGTGAAGGTGATCAACCAGGTTCACCATCACTTTCACCACAGAGTTCTGTGAGTAGCGCTGAGAGCAGCGGCAGTTCTTCAAGCTTCGTCAAACTGCCTGAAAGTGATACTGAAAATAGCAATGGTGAATATGTTAAAATTCCTTCAGGTTCTGGCAGTGGTTCTTCGTTTGAGGAGGTAGGTGAGGATGAGAATGTCCCTACTCCTAAAAGTAGTAGTCCGCAAGATATACAACCAGGAATTTCAACAAGCAAGCCTAGCGATACAGGTGCTGAGGGTAGTGCTACTGTATCATCAGCTAAGGGTGACAAGAAAAAACAAACTCCTGTTCAACCTGCTAAAGGTATAGCACAAATAGATGATGACGACGATTATGGTCTATCATGGCTCTTTTCAGAAGAAGGTGACCAAATTCTACATCCAGAAAATCCAGAACCGGAACCAACGCTTTCATCAACTAGCAAAAAATCTGAACAAGTGAATAACACTACTCCACAAAACACAGAAAGTAGCAATCTGCATATTATAGCTGCTTCTGCATTGGCAATAGTTGGAGTTGCGCTGGGAGTGGCTATTGCAGTTCACCTGGAAATGTTAGCGGTAGGAATATTAGTTGGAGCTTGTTGTTTGGTTGCAGCTGCAGTTATATATTGCTGTGGTCCTCAAAATTCAGTTAAGGACAGTGAAATCGAGAAGGTTTCATCCAAGGAGAAAGAGCCTGTATCTGTATAATAAATATAGTAGTCTACCATTAAATAATTTATTATAATTTTACTAGTTATTAATAGATAAAAACTTGGTAGACTACGAAGAAATATTCTTAAATAAAATCAAAGATATAAAAGAGGAAGGGCGCTATCGTGAATTCACGCATTTTGCATCGTTGCCTGGCAGGCTTCCCTATATTATGGATTATGAAAGAAATAGGGAAGTAATCGTCTGGTGCAGTAATAACTATTTAGGAATGTCACAAAATGAGAGTGTTATTGCTGCTATTCACAACTCATCTATTGGTGCGGGGGGAACGAGAAATATCTCCGGTACAACAAAAGAGGTTGTTGAACTTGAGAAATCCCTAGCTTGTTTGCATAACAAGGAGGCTGCTTTAACTTTCGCTTGTGGCTACCTTGCCAACCAGACTACACTTAGCACTTTATTGTCCATTATTCCTGACGTGGTAATTTTTTCAGATGAGAAAAACCACTCTTCGATGATAGAAGGCATAAAGTCAGGAAAAAGACCTAAATATATATTCAGGCATAATGACATTGATCACTTAGAGCTGTTGTTAAAGTCTGTGGGCAGAAAAACGCCAAAGATAATAGCGCTTGAATCCGTATATTCAATGGATGGCGATATAGCGCCGTTGAGAGAAATATGCGACTTGGCAGATCAATATAATGCAATTACCTATTTGGACGAAGTGCACGCAGTTGGCATGTATGGCCCGCGTGGTGGCGGAATTGCAGAAAGAGAAGGCCTGATGGATAGGGTGACCGTTATTCAAGGCACATTATCGAAAGCTTTTGGAGTGATGGGTGGATATATAGCGTCTTCAAAGAGCTTGGTGGATGTAATAAGAAGTTCCGCTCCAGGGTTTATTTTCACCACCGCTATGTCACCTGTTTTAGCAGCAGCAGCAAAGGCAAGCGTTGAGCATCTAAAATCAAGTAACATTGAAAGGGAAAAGCAAAAACAAGCTGTTGAAAAGGTAAAAGACTCATTGAGAAACGCGGGAATTAGTTTCATTCCAACAGAAACTCATATAATTCCGATAATAATCGGTGATCCAGAGTTATCTAAAATAGCATCAAAGTTATTATTCGATGAGCATGGAATATATGTTCAACATATAAATTACCCAACAGTTCCCAAGGGAACTGAGCGCTTTCGTATTACCCCCACACCTTATCATACCGACGAAATGATAAGGCATTTAACAGAGTCTCTTGTAAAAGTTTTTGAGAAATTGTCTATCTCTGTGGCTTGTTTATGTTAGTCTTATATCTCCAGCAACGATTAATCCATTGTCTTCTATTAGCCTTCCGCTGCTCTCTTGCAGAAAGAGTTTACCAAGCAAGGCTTTATACTTGTTAACTCCAGAGTAAACTATTCCACTGTATCTTCCTGCGGCAAGGTATGCAAAACCTAAAACTGTTGAACCGATGGAACGTACATTGCTGTTATTAGGCAGTAACTTATTTAACAAATTACCACTTACATCTATTAAGCCTCCTTCACGACTTTTCATTCGCATTTTTATATGACGAGATCTAAAGTCTTCAAGAAAAGCCCCATTTTTCTCTTCTGCCCAAAAAGTTTCTCTGAGAGCTGGAGCATCAATTACGGCTGCTACAACTTTGTTTTTATGGATTAGACAGACCGACACTGCAAAATAAACCATACAACTGGAAAAATTCTCCCTGCTTTCTATAGGCATAATGAACCAGGTATAAGTGTCATCTTTTACTTCTTGATCAGTATTGTCTTCAAAGATAAAACCGTAGTCTTGTTTGTAATCATGTAAGCGATTGTATATAGTTTGCTTGCATCTTGAGTAAGTTTTATTGATAAAGTCTGCTGACTTAATATTGGAAATTTGCAATTCATTGAAATCACGCATAAGCTGTTTGGAAGCGCTGCGTACAGAATCGAGCATCACATTAATCCGTGGTGATGAAATGGACATTCTTCCTTTTACTCTTTTACCCTTTCGTAATAGCTGTCATCGGGAGTATATACTACAATTTTATCCTCTTCTTTTATAAACTGAGGCACGTTAACGCGCATTCCGTTTTCTAAAATTGCAGGTTTATAGGAGGAAGTAACAGTCTGCCCTTTAATAACAGACTCTGTTTCTTTTACAGTCAATGTAATATAATCAGGTACATGCGCAGAGATTATTTTATCCTGGTAAGTTACTACTTTGACTCTCATATTATCCTGTAAATAAATCTTTTTTTCTCCCAGTAAGTCCAAATTTATAGCGATCTGCTCGTAATTACTCGGATGCATAAGGTTCACAATATTTCCTTCAGTAAAGAGATAAACATATTCCTCTTCATCTAAAATTGCTCTTCTGATTGTTGCATCAGAGCGGAACCTTTCATAGTGTTTTGCTCCGGTTTTAATATTCTTCATTTCTGCTTGTATGTATGCCCCACCCTTTCCAGGTTGAGTATGCATAATATTTACGACCAAAAACAAACCGCCATTATGTTCCAACACTTGACCTGGCCTAATATCATTAGCTCTTTCTGCCATAATTACACTTTCAGCTTGATCTTATGATTATAAATAGCTTTTTTGTAAATATCAAAACCTTTGTTAATCAATGAATTCTGGCATATTGAGTGCTATATACCTTTCCTTTACGTTTATATGCGGAAATATCTCTTTAGTAAAAGACAGCATAATATTCTTTTTTGTACTGATGACTGAAATTTCCAATACATCTCCTGAACCGAAATTATGTATAGATTCTATATAGCCATATAATTCATTATTCTCTAACCTTACTTCCATATTTATAAGGTCACTTTGATAAAACTCGTTCTCATCATTTAGTTTTGGCAGCTTGTTTCTTTCTGTGTATAATTTTCTGTTTCTTAAAAGCTCTGCTTCGTTACGAGAATTTACTCCGCTTATTGTGGCTATTACTAAATTATCACCTATGACAGACACTGAGTCTATCTTATAACTCTCATCACCACTTATCAGCTCACCATATAGAGAAATATTTTCTGGTTTTTCAGTGAAAGTTTTTACTTTAACAGCTCCTTTAATTCCGTGAGAAGAAGTAATGATTCCGAGGCATACTAAATTGTCGTTCATGTTAATATGATAATCAAAACTAGTCTTTTTGTCTACGGCGTTGGAAGCTATAGACTTCCTACATCTAAGCAAAAAAAAGATAGTTATTTAAAGTATTGGCATTTTTTGTAACACTGCAATTCAGCATTAGCTGATAATTATGATTTAAGTCCGTTAGGAAAGGATGTTACGAAAGTATCCAACACTTGTATCTTTATAATATGAGATATTAGAGCTAAAATATCTCATAAGGGAGGGTGAAGCCGAGCTGACACTAACACCAACAAGGCCGAATCCCAGATTTTGCTCCCCTCCCA
>JAISAR010000084.1 GCA_031266615.1 Rickettsiales bacterium | reverse complement strand
AGAAGTTTTAAAAAGACATGCAGTGCACATAGTGCGAAAAATTAAACATGAGACGCCAAATATGCTAAGTTTTTTTGTCATTTAATCTGCACAGACTGAAGATAAATAATAGCTTCAGTCTCATTGTAAGGGGGTTGGTGAGATTTGTCAAGTAGTTTTTTTTTGTTTCTATTGACATCGTTTACTATGTAACCAAATTACAATACTTCAAGTGTGCCCATCTGCGTTTCTCCTAAAAATTCCTTACCATAATGCAAGAGATCTACTAGGTTAAGCCTTTTTGCCAATTATCACAACATTTTCACTTGGGAAGAAATAATCAGGTATAGCCATATTTTTTGGTGCAGGCCCCCCAATTACTCGGCCTGATGTATCATAGTATGAGCCATGGCAAGGGCAGAACCAGCCATTGCCGTCTTTTGTAGCATGATCAACCGGCACACACCCGAGGTGGGTACATATTCCAACCATAATTAACCACTCATCCTTTCCTTTGCATACTCTTTGCTCATCAGGCTGGGGGTCTCGCAAATTTTTTACGTCAGCTGCTCTTGCCGCTTCAATCTCTTGTTTCGTACGTCTGCGAATAAATACCGGTTTACCTTGCCATTTTACTTTTTTCCCTTGCCCTTCTTGAATATCAGATAGATTAACCTCGACCGTAGACATCGCTAAAACTTCAGCAGAAGGATTCATAGACTTAACTAGTGGCCAAAGTCCACTTGCAGCTCCTACACCTGCCATAGCACATGTAGTTAATGTTATAAAGTCTCTCCTGCTCTTATTTTTAGTGAGGTCTTTAACAGGAGGTGCTTCTTTAGCCTTCTTGTCTGCCAACGATTTTTTACTTTTATTCAATTTTTTGTCCATCGATCTCTACTCAGCTACAAATATATATTTTAGCTTAAATACTATAGATTAATCAATAAAAACTTGCACTTTTAGCTATCGCTGCTACAGCTCAGGGGAGACAGAGTTTCCGACTTCTTCAGAAGTGCTATCTTCAGTGGAACCAGGATCTTCAATTTTTGCTGCTGACACCACCTTTTCTTTACTCTCTGTTTTAAATAGGGTGACTCCCTGAGTGCTACGTCCTGCAATTCTAATATCATCCACTGAAATGCGAATTAACTTTCCTTTATCTGTAATGAGCATTATATTGTCACCCTGCTCAACTGGAAAACTAGCAACGACACTGCCGTTTCTGCTGGTAGTAAGAATATTGGTGATACCAACACCACCCCTATTGGTGACTCTATACTCATACGCAGAAGTTCTTTTACCAAATCCATTTTCGGTAATGGTTAGTATAAACTCCTCATTCACCGCAAGTTTTAAGAATAATTCACTGTCTATTCCCAAATCGTTCAAAGTCTTTTCTAACTTAGAATCAATGGCGTTATTAGTAGCAGCTTCCAGTCTTTTTGCAAGTGGAACTTTTAGGTAAAGTTCTTTTGTTTCTGTTGTGACACCTATACCGTTTAGTATGGTCATGGATATCACGCTGTCGTTCTTTATAAGTTTGATACCTCTTACGCCATCTGAATTGCGGCTTTTGAATTGGCGAACATCACTTACAACAAATCTGATGCTTTTTCCAAGCATCGTTGAAAGTAAAACGTGATCAATTTCGTTGCATACTTTAACCGATATTAATTTATCTCCTTCATCGAGCTTTATTGCTATCTTTCCATTACTTGGAATATAGTGAAAATCTGCTAAGGAGTTACGCCTTATGTTTCCATGAGCAGTAGCAAAGACTATATTCTGATTTTCATCATTCTCACTTGGGAGCGGCATGATGTTAGTTATAGTTTCACCTTCAGTGAGAGGAAATACATTAACAAGCGCTCTTCCACGTGCTGTTGGCTCTGCAAGAGGTAATCTATAAACCTTTAACCTATAAACTCTGCCAATATTGGAAAAGAATAAAAGGCTAGTGTGGGTATTTCCAACAAACAATTTCGTGGTTACATCTTCTTCCTTTAATCCCTGTCCCAGCTTTCCTTTTCCACCACGACGCTGAGTTCTATAGTGAGAAAGCTTCACGCGCTTAATGTAACCATTCATAGTTACGGTCACCACCATATCCTCTTGTGGAATGAGATCCTCAGCTTCAATGTCTATATCTGATTCTTCTATTGAAGTTTTTCGCGGTACAGCAAATCTGTTCTTTATTTCTTGTAAATTATTTTTTATTTCTTTCATCAATTTTTCTTCTGAGCCAAGAAAAGCGATATATTCTTTTATCAGGTCGATCATTGAATTTAGCTCAGCTTCTAGTTTACCTTTTTCAAGACCTGTTAAGCGTTGCAATTTCATGTCAAGAATCGCTTTTGTCTGCAGCTCGGTTAATCTGTACACTCCGTCTTTTAAAAAGCTCTCACTGTCTGAAATCAAGCTAATAATCGTGTTTATTTCAGCTGAAGTCTTCCATTCCTTATTTAAAAGCTCTTTGCTTGCTTCCTCAGGATCTTTTGCACCACGGATGATTTTTATCACTTCATCTATGCTCAAGACTGCAATATAGAGCCCTATATATATATGAGCTTTTTCCCTCGTTTTTCTTAGACGAAATTCCGTTCTCCTGATTAGTACTTCTTTTCTAAAGTCAACGAAAGCAGCTATGATTCCTTTCAATGATATCAAAGCAGGTCTGTTGTTGTTCAGAACCAAAGTGTTAACACTAAAGCTACTTCTTAGGGGAGTAAGGCCCAGTATTTGATTCAGTACAAAATCTGCTGCGGTATTTTTCCTAAGATCAATCACTACCCTAATGCCGGACTTATCGGACTCATCTCGGATTTCAGTTATGCCATCAATTTTCTTTTCTTTTACAAGCTCACCTATTTTCTCAATTAATTTTACTTTATTTACCTGGTAAGGTATTTCATCAATAACTATTGCTTGCCTATCTTGCGGCAGATCTTCTATATGAGTTTTACCTTGTACAACAATTGAGCCTCGACCTGTGGCAAATGCTGATCTTATTCCAGACCTACCAAGAATCGTTCCACCAGTTGGAAAATCTGGCCCCGGCACCACTTCAAGCAATTCATCTAAAGTTACTTCAGGATTATCTATATATAACACGCAGGCATCAATTACCTCACCAAGGTTATGAGAAGGAATGTTGGTTGCCATACCGACTGCAACACCACTTGCACCATTTACCAATAGATTCGGAAACTCTGCAGGTAGTACAACAGGCTCTGTTTCGTTTCCATCGTAATTTGGCCTAAAGTCAACCGTATCTTCGTCAATATCGTTCAATAAAAAGTGCGACACTCTATGGAGCCTTGCTTCTGTATATCGCATCGAAGCTGGTGGATCTCCATCTATCGAACCAAAGTTACCTTGTCCATCAATAAGTGGTAAAAGAAGAGAGAAATCTTGAGCCATTCTGACCAAGGAGTCATAAATAGCCATGTCACCGTGTGGGTGATATTTCCCCATTACGTCCCCAACTATACGAGCAGCCTTTTTATATGGTTTACCGGCATCGAACCCAGCCCTTGCCATTGCATATAATATGCGTCTGTGTACAGGTTTAAATCCATCCCGCACGTCAGGTATAGCCCGGCTTATGATCACGCTCATTGCGTAAGAGAGATAAGAATCTTCCAGCTCTTTCACTATTGAAACTGGTACTATGTTGTCTTGCATTTTCTATACTTTAATCGAAGTAATTGTAATCTTAACATTTAGTTAAGCAAATGGTCAATGAGAAATTAGACAGCATGTGATTCTACTTTTTGTTTACAATAATAATATTGAGCTATAGAATTACACTAAAGGGGCAATTAGCTCAGCTGGTAGAGCATCTCGTTTACACCGAGGAGGTCGGCAGTTCAAGTCTGTCATTGCCCACCATATTGATTCTGATATATCACAAAACTCACTATAACAGCCTATTTTACTAACTATACACCGTTTTTTACATCTAATTATTTATTCAAAATCTTCTACTTTCTATAACCCTCTACCATTTTTCTAAAAAAGGTAGGTGCCGGCTTTGAAAAAAGCAACAAGCTTTGATGCTAGTATAAAAATATATTTTACATATAAATTTAAGCTTTACTCATGCTGTATGTTGTATACAATATATTATCTGTCTAGGTTAGGAGGTGGTATGGTTACTATTACGGAGTCAACAAAACGTATTGAAGAATCTGTTAGTAAGCGAGATAGAAACCAAAGGCTAAAAGAAAGTACTCAAGATTGTAGGGAAGGGCAAATTGACTATCAAGAGTTAGAGCAAACTGACGGGTGTGTTATATCTGGGCTATTGAATTTACAGCGGCCGGATACAGGATCAAAGAACTCTGATGACTGTCCAATTTCTGAAAATGACATAGCAGATTTAGGTGATTACAGCTCGTTTCTTCAGGGGATAAGTGATCGTCCGGAACTCCACGACTTTGATCAGAACCATGAAACTGAGAAGATTGCTGACACATGTGTAGGGCATGTGCTGTCAGATCAGAGCAAAATTGATGATAGCTCAACTGATGACAGTGATTCAGATTTGGAAAGCGATTATTATTATCCTATTAGTCCAAGTAGTTATTACCCTATCAGTTCAAAAGACTCAGCTTTAATTAATCTAGATCCTACATTAACTAAAAATGAGAAAGGTCTCGTTGATGAATTTTGTAAAGAGTTAGCAGATGTGACAGAAAAAAATGATCAGGATTACAAGGAAGGTAAGCGTAAAGATCTTACAAATACTTCTTTAAACCGTGTGAAGTATGTAATAGATAAATATTTGCAAAAAGGAATAAGACTAAATTTAAAATGTAGTGACAGTAAACATACTGTGACAAGCTTGGTATTCAAAGAGATAATAAATATCCTTGATAGAATACCACAGCATGAAGAATTACCATCTTATGAGGATATATCGAATGAATTAACAGACGATAAGAATATAGAGATTACACGCAATATCAT
This sequence comes from Rickettsiales bacterium, assembly GCA_031266615.1. GTDB lineage: Bacteria > Pseudomonadota > Alphaproteobacteria > Rickettsiales > Anaplasmataceae > Wolbachia. Next base: position 2,092 of record JAISAR010000084.1, on the reverse strand, counting down.
GAGTGATTTACTATTAAGAGGTGGAAGAGTAAAACGCAGTTCCTTTTATGATGATAGATTATTATATGCAACTTATGGGTTCAGTTATGAGGTTTTTGCAGAATGTGAGGAAATTGATAACAGGCTAAAAAATATAGCATACGAAAGTATTGTAAACAAAAGTGAACAAGCTCAAAAGGATAGGTTAAAAGTAGATAGGGATAATGGATGTTTTTATGCGAAGTATCCACAAGATAGTGTTATTGAAGTTGCAAGAATTCTAAATAACGAAGAAGTCAAAAATTTAAATTTAAGTGTTAGCATACTCGAAATTGGAGAAAACGTAGTTAGAATTGAAAACGAGGAAGGAACAAGAGATTACACAGATCTTACAGATGGTAGCGATATAGTATTAATTTTCTTCACCAGTTTGGGAGAATTAGAAGTGAGATTATATCCTGACACGCAAGACACAAATCTCATAAGGGTAAAAATAAACAGTCAAGATCTGCTAGAGCAATTAAAAAACTGTAATGAAAAAATAGGAAAGAATTGCTTACTAGGAGGGTTGCCAGTTAGTGAGGCTATAGAGCAAGGATCTTTTGTCAGATCTGGAAAATCGATGTGTTCTGAAGTAATAGGTCAATCTGATAGAAAGCAAATGGATTCTTGGGTAATGCGTGAAGAATTAAGAAGAATCTCAGGTACAGAAAGGGAAAAGGTTACTATGCCTTGAAATTTGCCCTAGAGAATAGACGGTATGTCTATTCTTTTCTATTGTCCTGTTAATAAGGCAGTAACTTAGCTTTTGTAGTTAATTAATTTTTGTGTTATAGAATAGTGTTTTTAATTTTTGTAGAGTGGTATGTGGAACAGGGCGTGTAAAAAAGGAGTTATCTCAATGTTAAGCTTTTTACTTGCTATCCTGGTTTTAGTCCAAGTTTTTACCAGGGACCGAAGTTGTGTCAAAGCTAGTGATCAGGATATCGAAGCGTTGTTTAATCGTTGGAATGATTCGTTAAAAATTGGCGATGCTTATCAGGTTAACGCAAACTACACTGATGATGCAGTATTGCTGCCAACTTTATCCTCTAGCCCTAGAACAACTAGTGCTCAGCGTGTTGATTACTTTAAAGATTTTTTAGCTAAATATCCAACTGCAGAAATTGAATCACGCACTATAAACATTGGATGTAATAAAGCTGTCGATACAGGCTTATATACCTTCAGACTGAAAGACGGAAAGGAGTTACGTGCTCGTTATACATTTACTTACAGATGGGATAAGAATAAATGGCTAATATCATCGCATCACTCTTCATTGCCACCTGAGAACCACTCATAACTTTGGAGCTTTGAGCATGGCTATCTCTAGAACTTTCGTCATTGGGAAGGCAAGTAAAATATATCACAAATTCACTCAAACCCGCCAATTGCGGACAAAAGGAGCGCTTACAGAGTTCTTTCCTATTCAACAAAAACAAAAAAACTACTTGACAACCTTCGCCAGCCCCCTTACAATAGAGTTGTGGGTGTTTTAGGCCTAAAATTTATCTTTAATCTTCGTATTAAGTGACAAAAGCACAGTATAAAACAAGGTGTGTTATGTTTAATTTTTGCAGCATGGACACTGCATGTCTTTATAAATTTTTGTCTACATTAGCTGAGCCTCGCTTACTAAGCGGTGTAAGAGAGAACCGGACGCCAAGTTTTTGAGAGAACAGTAAACAACTCACATTGCGGGGTTTCTTTTGTCTTTTTTTTCAATTAGTTAAAAATTTAACCAATCTCATTTTTTTTACAAAAAATTGCTTGACAAACTTCAACATTTCCCTTATTATGAAATTATGGGTATTTACAACCCCAAGGTCAGCTACTTGTCAAGCGTATAAGACATTAACGCCAAGTTATTAAAATAGATATTGACCAGGGCTTCTTTTGCCTTGTTTTTTCATTTAGTAAATTTCTTAAATATTTATTACTAAAGTATTATCCTGGATCCCAGATACTGTCTTTATTGTCAACAAGTTATTTGACTAAAAAGATAAAAAATAACAAAATAATTCAAATTAAGATTACATCTTTTATAAATTAGTATAACTGTGGATAAGTA
>JAISAR010000119.1 GCA_031266615.1 Rickettsiales bacterium | reverse complement strand
GTTGACAAGACATTATGAACAAACAAAAAATGCAAGCTTTTGAATGGTTCTGTGCACTAAGAAATAAAATTGTAGAGTCTTTTTTGTCAATTGAAGAACAGTCATCTACAGATCCAAAGATTGAAAAAAGAAAATGGGATCGTCCAGGCGGTGGAGGTGGCGAATCTACAATTATTTACGGTAATGTTTTTGAAAAAGTAGGGGTAAACGTTTCAAAAGTGCATGGAAAGTTCGCAGATTCAATTATAAATGAAATTCCTGGCGCAAGTGAGAGCAATGGAGAATTTTGGGCAAGTGGCATATCTTTAGTGTCTCACATGCAATCTCCTCTGATTCCTGCAGCACATATGAACACAAGGCTGATGTATACATCGAAACAATGGTTCGGTGGAGGAATGGACTTTACTCCAACATATAGAAATGAGGAAGATTATAAGTATATTCATGAATCAATCAAAGCAACATGTGATGAATTTGATACTGAGTATTATCCAAAATTTAAGGAGCAATGTGACAGCTACTTTTTCTTACAGCACAGGAAAGAACCACGTGGAATTGGTGGAATTTTCTATGATAATCTGAGTTCTGGCAATTGGGAAAGTGACCTCAAATTTACAAAAGCAGTAGGCGAAACCTTTTTGGAAATCTATTCGCATATAATACGTCGACATATGCAAAAGCCTTGGACGAAAAAGCAGCGAGAGGCCCAATTAATAAAGCGTGGCAGGTACGTAGAATTCAACCTGCTATATGACCGTGGTACAAGGTTCGGTTTAATGACGGGTGGTAATCCAGATGCAATTATGATGTCAATGCCGCCTCTTGTTAAGTGGTTGTAGGGATTACAAGTCTAACTGCATGAACATTGTGATTTGGTAGCTCACAGAAACGAAAAAAACTACTTGACAAATACCTCCAGTTCCGTTATCATGAAACTGGAGGTATTCAGTTATCTTCATCTGTGCAGATTAAACGACAAGAGTATTAAGGTTGGCGTCTTATGTTTAATTTTTTGCACTATGTGCACCTTATGTCTTTATTAATTTTACCTAGATTTCTAGGTTTTTCCCTATACAAGCTGAAACGCGCTTATAAGTCGTTTAAGACAGTATAGTACGCCAATTTGCAGGATTAGAGAGTGAGCAACTTCTACCACGGGACTTTTTTGTCTTTTTTTCTGCTTAGTAAGTTTCTTAGCACTTAAGCTAAGGGTCTGTTGCAATTTAAAAGTCGCTAAATTGCAGCGTTTAAGACTTGAAAAAACGCAAATACTGAAAATATAAAATGGCCAGGGCTTATTTTGATTTTTTTTCTCCACTTGGTAAATTTCTTAAATATTTATAGCTAGTTGCAATTTATGAACGAACATTTGTTTTTACAACAAATGTTGTCATTCCAGCGTCCCTTCTCCCGTCATCCCAGTGCTTGACACTTGTTCTGGGATCTACATTTTTTCACCTAGATTCCAGCGTCACGCGCACAACTGTACGAACATTGTGATTTGCGCCTGCCAGGATGATGTCATCCAAATATCGGCTACTTGGATGACATCGTTTACTATGTAACTAAATTACAATACCGCAATAAAGTTACACTAGCTATAGCAAGGTTGCCTGTGCTTTGCTGCACAACTGCACTTTAAGAGCACATTTTGCTATGTTGAAAAAGCTATACAGCAACTCCTAGATACTGCCATGCAGTACAGAAAACACTTGCTAAGGTACTTTTTGGAGTAGGTCCGCTTATACAGTTAACCGCTACATCCTTGACAGCCGAAGAAACGGAGCTGGCTACTTGTCCAACACCTAAGAGAACCTGCGATGTGTTTTTCTTGATGTCATTTAGAGTACTGTTATCACTACCATTTATTAGATCGCATGTCACTTTATAGGGGTTACAACTAATACTATAAACTCTGTCCAAGACATTTGCTCCTCCAGAAATAATGTTTTCTACCCCACTTTTAAAAGTAGCATTTTCAACCTTAACTTGCTGACTATCATCAAGGGATTCTGCCATTTCATAAGCAGATTTTGCACATTCCTCAATTGTTTTTCTAGCATTCAGCAACCAAATTGCCGAAGGGTGATGATATGTAAAGTTTACTTTAAACTCTGATTGCATTTTTGTAAATTTACTTTCCTCATCTTTTGCCATTTTAATTTCATCTTCTTGTATTTCTACAAATTCATCTTCTTGAGCTTTGTTTTGTAACTTTTGATCACATTTTTCCAGTGTTTCTTGCAGTAACTCGTAATTAATCCCGGAACATTGAGGTTCCCACCTATTAACTTTTTTAATCTCCATTATACTCCTAATAAAATAATAATATATTATAATATTACAGTATTTTTATCTTTAATGCAACAAATATATTAAAATATATACTTCTAAAGTATAATTAATTATAAATAAGCCAGGAAATTCTCTCGTGAAAGTTAAGCAATTTATTAGATCCCTTGAATAGCCTGCTTTCTGATTTAGCATCAAAACTTGCTTGCACTCCTCAAATACTTTGGGTATTCTGTGGTTGCGTTTCTCCTAAAAATTCCTTATCATAATGCAAGAGATCTATTGAACCTGCAGGTCAAAAACAAGTTTTGAGTCAGAAATGCCTTTACTACCATGATAATGAAGTTGTCAAACTTATCATGTGGTTTTTTTGTTCCTGACATATGTCTAGCGCGCTGCTAAAAACTATGCAAGAAGTATACACAAACTAAACCTTATCACCTGGTTTAACAAATAAGTGGCCTAGCACTATCAATTTTATAGGCTTATCTTCGTTATGTGCTACCACCCAAGTCCCATCGCTCTCATGATCAACAATTTCTACTGGTATAAATACTACATAACCATCGTCAACAATCTTTATCCCAAGAAAACCCTCATCATTCAAGCTCAGAGCTGAAGAAGGAATTTTATATGCAAATCTTTTGCCTGAAAGCAGTTTTACACTGGCAGTTAGTCCTTGCAAGGATATCATTTCATTATCGATTATCTTTACCTCTACCCTATAAGATCCGGTTTTAGGCTCGGCAATTTTACTGATGAAACTCACTTCACCCTCTAGTTTCCTTCCATCTAGCAAATTAACTTGAGCTGTGCTACCTAGCTCTATCTTACTTATTTCACTCTCTGAAACATATAACACCACAAAAATTTGATCAAAATTAACTATGTCAGCTATTTTTTGCCCAGCGTTAATAAAATCTCCTTCATTTATATTGATCTTATCTATATAACCATCAATAGGAGACTTAACTGCAGTATTTTCTAAATCCAATACTAGTCTCTTTAGGTCAGCTTTTGCACTCTGCAACGCAGTAAAAGCAGCTTCTACCTGCACTTGCGCTCTGTAGCCTTTTTTACTCAGCTTGACAGAAGAATCATATTCAATCTCGCGCTGCTTTAAAAGCGCCTTAGCTTGTTCAACTTGCTCAGTTCTGCCATGATCTTCTATCTTCAACGCTACATCATCTTTTTTTACCTTCTCGCCATCAGATAGATAAATAGCGGTAACTTTACCACTTACTTTTGAGGTAAGGCTAGCTCTGTGTAAGGGATTCACTGTACCAGAAAAATTTAAATATATAGTGCGATTTTGCGGCTCACATTCCTGAACCTTCACTGAAAAGCCACTCGGTACATTATCACTATGAATAGCTCGATCTTTCTTAAAAGACACACTGTTGACAAAAAACAGCAGAATTAGAGCGATACTAGAAATGACGATTACTTTATCCCTCGTCTTTAAGCAATAAAATTTGTTGACCAGTTTTGTTAAAAACAACCGCATAAATAAAACTTTCGAATTAGGAATATACGTATAATATATGCATATTATACTCGTTGTCACTTCATAAGTAGCCCCTGAATAGATACAGTAAATTTCTTAAACATAAAGGTTATACCAACTTTCGTTATCAAACAAGATACGTAATAAATTCGCTAATCGTAGGGAAACTTTTTAATTTACCATTGGGATTTGGTATCACCACACCACAAAGCACATACTATTCAACTTCATTGGAAAAAGCTATTCACTGAAAATTAATCAAAATAAGGGATAATGGAGCGCGAAATCAAAGATCACTAGAAGAACAATGGAAGACATATTTGCCATTCTATTTGAAGTTTTGCTCCTATTCTATGCATTTGATGCATACGCTGATGGAGCAACAGATGTAATGTGTAATTCAATACGCTACATTCATGGAATTGGTGGACCAATGATCACAGTGGTGATAATTGGTGCAAGCTTACTTGCAATATTTGGCAGAATGCCTTGGCCTGCACTTTTCTCACTTGGTGTGTTTGTTGCTGTGTTTTTTGGTGCTCCCCAAATTGTGAAAAAGATCACAGGAAAAGAAGCTTGCTGCCTTCTTGAGGGGCAAATGATGGAAGATGGAAAATGCGTTGCTACCGATGAGTATTGGTTTGTGGGTACGAACGGGTGGGTTCCTCCCGACAAGAGTGGTTGGAGTCCATGTCCTGATGGCGAAGTGGCAAATAATAAAAGAGAATGTATTGACCCTTCTACTGAGCCACTGTGGAAGTAGAACTATTCACTGAAACTTAACCAAAATGAGGAATAATGGGGCACAAAATTAAAGATCACTAGAAGAACAATGGAAGACATATTTGCCATTCTATTTGAAGTTTTGCTCCTATTCTACGCATTTGATGCACACGCTGCTGAAACGGCAGATGTAATCTGTAATGTAATAAGTTACATTCATAGAATAGGTGGACCAATGATTACAGTGGTGATAATTGGTGCAAGCTTACTTGCAATATTTGGCAGAATGCCTTGGCCTGCACTTTTCTCACTTGGTATGTTTGTTGCTGTGTTTTTTGGTGCCCCTCAAGTTGTAAAAAAGATCACAGGAAAAGAAGCTTGCTGTCTTCTTGAAGGGCAAATGATGGAAGATGGAAAATGTGTTGCTGCCCCTGGATATGAATTTGTGGGTACGGATCGATATGACTATTGGAACGGTTATAGAAGGTGTTCCTCCCCCTTTGTGCATAATAATAAAAGAGAGTGTGTTGATCCTTCTACTGAGCCATTATGGAAATAAAAGATAGTGCTTTTAAACCTAACTATTCATCACACCACAAAGTATATAATTGACATCTACATCTTTGGTTAAGTTCCACTCACGCTTTATTACGTTATACTCCATGCCAGCCATGTTTTGCAACGTGACATTATTTTCTCTTAGGTGATTTGCAATTTCTGACGGCTTGAGAAACTTGTTCCAGTTATGTGTACCTTTCGGCAGCCAGTTTAATATGTATTCTGCACCAATTATTGCAAGACAGAAGGATTTGATAGTTCTATTTATTGTCGATATAAAAATTAGCCCCTCTGGTTTTAGTAGTTCTATCGCTTTTTTCATGAAAAATTCTAAATTATCCACATGCTCAACTACTTCCATAAGTAGAACCACATCGTATTTTTTGTCATTTTTCAGTTCTTCAATGCTGGTGTGTGTATATTCTATGTTTAATCCCACTTTTTTCTCGTGTGACTGCGCCACTTTTATGTTTTCTTCGCATACGTCTATTCCCGCAACGTTAATGCCAACACGTGCCATTGATTCTGACAAAATGCCGCCGCCACACCCAACGTCAAGCAATGATAATTCCTTTAAATCGCATTTTTTTAACTCTTTTATTTTCTCAACAATGTATGATACTCTCACAGGATTCATCATGTGCAATGGCTTGAATTTGCCATTTTCATCCCACCATTCACCTGCCATTTTAGCGAATTTTGATACTTCATCTTCATTATAAGTTTGTGTGTTTTTTTTCTTACTAGAAGAGGTTATATTGCTGAGTTTATCAAGGCGTTTTTTATGTCTACTCTCTTTCGATAATTCTGTCTCGAGGAATTGTTTAACTATGTCTTTCGCTAATCCACTCGTAGTAAACCCCGCACCAAGACACAGTACATTTGCGTTGCCATGTTCGCGAGCTAATTTTGTGATCTCAACACTATTACATAAAGCGGCGTAGATTCCTTCAAAACGATTCGCTACGGTACTCATACCGAGGCCTGTACCGCAGATTAATATCCCATAATTTGCTTTTTTGTTTGTTATATCCTCTACAACTTTGACAGCATAGTCTGGATAATCCACACTCTTTTGCTTAGCAGTGCAGCCACGATCTATCACTGCATAACCCAAGGTTTCCAGGTAAAGCTTTATCTCTGATTTTAATTCATAACCGGCATGGTCTGAGGCAACCGATATTACATCTGACATATAAGAAACTATGACTTAAAGGCATCTAACATGGGTAATTTATTTTAGGTTTTTTGTCAAGCCCTCCTGACCTTTTGGAAGCTCTGAAGCTTGAAATAAATTTCGAGTCAGGACAACACAAATTCTGTATAATTTTTATCCTACCACTCATTCGACAAGTAAGATGGATTACATAGATATTATAAAATCAAGACTGTTACTATCCGACATAGTAGGTAAGAAGGTCAGGCTGACAAAAAGCGGAGATAATCTCGTGGGACTTTGCCCATTTCATAATGAAAAAACACCGTCCTTTTTTGTGAGTAATACTAGGGGATCGTATCACTGTTTTGGCTGCTCTGCTCATGGTGATGCGTTTGAATTTATTTCACAAACTGAGGGCTTAAGCTTTAAAGAAGCATTGGAAAGGCTAGCATCAGTTGCAGGTGTTGAGTTACCTAAAGACCTCAGTATTACCAAAGAAAGCGACAAATTGTTTTCAACGCTGAATTTAGCTGCAAACTGGTTTGTACAAAAAAATCAAAGCGTTATAGACTATTTAAAGCAACGCAAGATTTCGCCTGAAACCATAGATAAATTTAAGATAGGTTATGCGCCAAGCTCTGGTTTGAAGGAATATTTAAACTCTTCCGGTATTGAAGACAAAATTTTGACCGATGTTGGGTTGATAAATAAGAATTCTCGTGATTATTTCTATGATCGGCTGATATTTCCTATACACAATATCACGGGCAAAGCTATTGGTTTTGGCGGACGTGCGCTGAGCTCTGAGCAACAGCCGAAATATTTAAACAGCCCAGAAAGTCAGCTCTTCAAAAAGAGGGAGAATTTATACGGGCTAAACCTTGCCTTAAGCGAAATACGCAAAAAACAACATATATTTGTTGTCGAAGGGTATATGGATGTAATAGCACTACATCAAGCGGGAATTAGCAATACAGTTGCCCCGCTTGGCACTGCAATTTCTGCAGAGCAGATAAAAAATCTATGGAGATTTGCTAAAGAAATCTCCATCTGTATGGATGGCGATAGTGCTGGACGTCGCGCCGCCACCCGAGTTGCGGAATTTGCTCTGCCAATATTGGAGCCTGGATACACATTAAAGTTTGTGACTTTGCCGAGCGATAAAGATCCATACGATATATGCAATGAGCTAGAATATAAGAAAGAAGGCGTACTTTCTGCGCTTGACCGCTCAGCAGAACTGCATTCTGAATATTTATGGCACCACATAGTCAATAGTAGCCTGCAAAGCTACGAAAACCTTGCTCCGGAAAAATATTCAGTTCTTGAACACAAGTTCATGGAATATGTCAATGCTATCGGTAACAGCAGTATTAGAAGGTATTATAGAGATTATTTTTACAATAAGGCCAGTGAACTAAGAAGAAGCTTCAAAAAGCAGATTTTTAATAGCAAAATTAGAGCAACAAAAGGTGAATATCTGCGCAGCAAATCTCCAGAGCTGATTGAAGCAGAGCAAAATCAGGCCATAATTCTGCGTATAGTAATAGAATTTCCCGAAATCTTACACCATCCTATATTTTTTGAGCAATTTGCTCATTTTGAGTTTACCAATGCCAAGATGAAAAAATTACAACAGCGTATAATTGATGCGGCGAATAATGAAAGGGAACTCAATAGAGAGCGAGAATTTGAGCAGTCTAGTGGTGCTGAAACCGTAAAGTTTATATTTGAAAAAACTAGCGTATTAAATAGCCAATTAAACGAAAGGAAATCAGCAGAAATTGTGTGGAATAACGTAGTGTTAAGGAAAGAATTAAACGTGTTACAAGAAGAAAAAATCAAAGCAAGGCTAGGCGGTAATTTTGACCTAGAGGAAAGGCTAATAGAACAAATAAGGCAAATAGAGGATAGTATACAGGAAATGCAAATGGAATTTATTCAAAAATAGACGGATTAAATGCAAAATTTGCTTGACAACCTTCGCCATTCCTTTTATCATAGTACTGAAGCTATTTGTTTAACTTCCCAATCTGTGCAGGTTAAAATGACAAGAAAACTTGTATTTGGCGTACTATTGTTTAATTTTTCGCACTATGTGCAC
>JAISAR010000054.1 GCA_031266615.1 Rickettsiales bacterium | reverse complement strand
TTCTTTTGTCTTTTTTTCTGCTTAGTAAGTTTCTTAGCACTTAAGCTAAGGGTCTGTTGCAGTTTAAAAGTCGCTAAATTGCAGCGTTTGAGACCTAAAAAAACGCCAATACTGAAAATAGACAATGGCCAGAGTTTCTTTTGCCTTTTTCTCCATTTAGTAAATTTCTTAAATATAAAGGTTATACCAACTTTCGTTACCGGGAAGTCAAACAAGATACATAATAAATTCGCTAAATCCCTCATCGCAGGAAAACTTTTTAACTTACCATTGGGATTTGGCATTAGAAGGTATTAATAACTACACACAATTTCTTGCAAATATTCAATCTTTTTGTGCCTAAATTTTTAAGCTCTGGATATGTTGATCAAAAAAATACCTTACGTTTGCTCTTCAACGCACCTCTTGATGCACACCCCTTCACTTTCCTCTGGTAAAAATCCACCAACTTGTGCATCCCATAGAGTCTTATACATTCCACTTTTATCGAGCAATGCTTGGTGCGTGCCGTCTTCTATAATCTTACCCTGGTCAAAGACCAAAATGCGATCCATATGCAAAAGTGTAGATAGACGATGGGCTATCACTATTGTAGTTTTACCTTGCATCAGTTCCCATAGGGACTCCTGAATACTACTTTCAGTTACAGAATCAAGTTGTGAAGTTGCCTCATCCAAAATTAATATCGGAGCATCTTTTAAAATAGCTCTTGCAATTGCAATACGCTGCCTCTGCCCACCTGAAAGTTTTACACCTCTTTCTCCAACGAGTGACTCATAACCTTGTGGCAATTTTGAAATGAATTCATGGGCATGTGCGCGTTTGGCAGCCTCTACAACTTCATCATCACTAGCATCTGTTTTGCCATAGCGAATATTTTCCATCAGAGTTCTATGAAAAAGCGATGGATCTTGTGGAATCATTCCAATGTTTCTGTGCAAAGAATCCTGGGTTACATTGCGAATATCTTGTCCATCAATTGAAATTTTTCCAGATTTCACGTCATAAAGCCGGAGGATCAGATTCACAAATGTCGATTTACCACTACCTGAATAACCAACAAGCCCTACTTTTTGACCAGACTTAATTATTATGGATTTGTTTTCAAATATTGGTTCTGCATCTTTATAGTAAAAATGAACTTGATTAAAAGTAATTTCCCCTTTTTTAACGACCAGATCTACAGCATCTAGCTGGTTTTGGATTTCAGGAATCACAGTAATTGTCCTCAAAGCCTGAGTAATCCTTCCCCATGACTTAGAGAACTGTGAGAAATCTTTAGCTATCATCCAAAGAAAATTAGCTATTGCTATATTAACAGTCATAACAAAAGCAAAATCTCCAGCAGTAATTGACCCTTGCCCTCTTCCTTTAATTAGGAAATACAAGTTAAATATTTGCATAATTATAAATGAAGAACCATAGAAAGTAAAAATCCACGTATATAACCACTGAAGTCTTTGCTCTGCTTTAACAGCTTCGCTATGAGTAGCCAGCAAAGATAATCTTTCTTGGTATTTGCTGGCAAATAACCTTACAGACATGATATTTGAGAATACATCTACCATTTTGCCAGTAATGCTTGAGCCAAGCTCTGACCACGCATCTGCAAGACGCGTTACCTTCTCTGCAAGCAAGAAAGAAGACAGAACAAATAATGCTGACCAAGTCAACATCAATAAAGCAAAGTTGATATTCACTTGCCATAAAAAATAAATTCCAATACCAAGTGCAAATGCGCGGCTTACAAACCTATCAATCGTAATTTGCACAATATCCGGAATATAGTTTGTTAAATCATTAACCTTGTTGGCAAGACTGCCAGAGAAGTTATTTTGGTAGTAGCTATTATCTTGATCTAATAATATGGCAATACTTGATTCAACAATGTTTTTACGGAGATTAGGGATCATCTTAATTTCAAAAAAATAGTTGTATAGCCTGACAATGCACTCAAGTAAAAGTAATATCAGTACATAAGATATGGTAGGAGTTGCCACGTTACGAAAGAGATTGTCTGCAGCTGATGTTGAAGCACGATCTATAATAATTTTTGTCAAGTATGGACTAAAGGAAATATCAACAGCCCAGACTAATGCTGTCAGCAATACTATTGTAATATGAAACGGAAATGGGCGCAGCATTTTCAGGATGAAAGATATGACCTGCTTTATTGTGATGTCACTCATTTAAGCTACACATGGAAATGCTAATCAATTTGAAAAACTTGTGCTATTTTGTATTATAGCAATCAAAAATAGAAAAGGGAAACAACCGTGCTCAACATACAAAATAACGCTCCACTTTGCAGGCAATGGATATTCTTGGCAGTATGTGCTCTTGCTTGTTCTGGGTTGCTGTCAATAATTGTTATTTTTCTACGATTGCCTTTTATTTCCTCTCTCATTCCATCTGCACAATATATTTTTGACAATGCACTGGTGATACACGTGAATTTGTCAATTTTGGTGTGGATGTGCTCTATAATATCTCTGCTCTTTATCATAAACCTACAAAACACCAATAATTGGCTCAACTTTTTATGGATTCTGTCAACCCTTTCCATGCTGCTGATGTTTATATCCGCATTCGTCCCAGACACTGAAGTTATCAAAAGTAACTATATTCCCGTATTACAAAACAAATTATTTTTGTTTGGACTCGGTTTGTTTATTACCAGCATATTGGTAAATGCAGCCCTCATCTACATGTCAAATAAACAAGCCTCTTACCTTTCCGTTGGGCAAATTGGACTGGTCATTATACTTGTATCATCATTTCTTTGCTTTGTTCTAGCCCACAAAAATATGCCTCCAGGCCTATATTACTCAGATAAGAGTTTATTTTACGAGTATCTCTTTTGGGGAGGCGGTCATTTGCTGCAATTTGCCTTTGCTCAAGGGATGTTTTTGGTTTATTTGATAATGCTAAATTCCAGCGTCAATCTAGCTTCAAGCAATAAAGTTTTACCGCTATTTATCAACACAATCTTGGCTGTAGGCGCACCGTTTACATATTTTGTTTATTCAGTGGACAGTGCTGAATTGATACAGTTTTTTACTTGGCATATGAGAATTGCTGGAGCAGTTTTGCCGTGTTTCTTAATAATGCTCGTGTATCGCAACATAAAGGCCTTACTTGATGAGAAGGGCAATTATTTGCTCCATTCATTTGTATTATTTATCTATGGAGGCATGCTTGGAGTTCTGACCATTGAGGGAAATGTCACCATTCCTGCTCATTACCATGGTTCTGTGGTTGGTATCACTATAGCTTTTATGAATTTTGTCTACTGGCTGTTGCCAAAACTAGGCTGTAAAGAGATAAAAAGCTCTGTGATAAGATTACAGATTTATGCATACAGTTTGGGACATTTTCTCCACATTACTGGCCTTGTATGGCTTGGTGGATATGGCGCTTTAAGGAAAGTTGCGGATTTACCAAGCATTTCGTCGGTACTAGCACGTATCTGCTTTATTATGGGCGGCGCTGTATCAGTTGTTGGTGGAATGCTGTTCGTAATAATTGTGCTTTTATCCTTGCTTAAAGGCAGGGCGCGTACCGACTAAGAAACGGAACTAAAAAAACTACTTGACAACCTTCGCCAGTCCCCTTACAATAAAGTTGTGGGTGTTTTAGGCCTAAAATTTATCTTTAATCTTGTATTAAGTGACAAAAGCACAGTATAAAACAAGGCGTGTTATGTTTAATTTTTGCAGCATGGACACTGCATGTCTTTATAATTTTTTGTCTACATTAGCTGAGCCTCGCTTACTAAG
>JAISAR010000080.1 GCA_031266615.1 Rickettsiales bacterium | reverse complement strand
AGTACGCCAATTTGCAGGATTAGAGAGTGAGCAACTTCTACCACGGGACTCTTTTGTCTTTTTTTCTGCTTAGTAAGTTTCTTAGCGCTTAAGCTAAGGGTCTGTTGCAGTTTAAAAGTAGCTAAATTGCAGCATTTAGGACTTTAAAAAACGCCAATACTAAAAATAGATATTGACCGGGGCTTCTTTTGTCTTTTTTTCCCATTTAGTAAATATTAAAGCAATTCATAAACAAACATTTATTTTTACAACAAGTGGTGTCATTCCAGCGCGTGACGCTTGTATTTTTGTGGCTGTACATCAGAGCTCACAGATTATTAATAATCTTACTATAAAATATAATTTTATAAGAGATATGAGGTGAGCGTTTCAGATACTGAGTTACTTGATGCTGCTAAAAACGGTAATATTGAGAAAGTAAAATATCTGGTAAATGAAGGAGCAGATGTTGATACGCGAGATCAAAACTGCAATACTCCTTTACATTTGGCTGCTTACAATGGCCATACAGATACAGTAGAAGCCCTATTAAATGCAGAAGGAATCAATGTTAATGCGAAAGATAACAATGGAGCAACTCCTTTACATTCGGCCATTAAAAATAACCGCATAGATGTAGTAGAAGTTCTGTTAAGAGCAGAAGGAATCAATATTAATGAGGATGATTATTCTGGAAGCACTCCTTTGCATTGGGCTGTCTATGGTGGCAATGTAGATATAGTAAAAGCTCTATTAGATAAGGGAGCAAGTATTAATGTAGTAAATGGGGATGGCGATACTCCTCTAGATTTAACTATTAACGAAGAAATAAAAGCTCTATTACAAAAAGAATCTATCACACCTACAACAGAAGAACAAACAAACGCTTTTTTTGATAGTTTTTTTAGTATGCTTACTAAGCCTGTTTCATTAATGGTATTATTTTCTTGTGGTTTAATATCATGGTTGCTTTGGTCTCACATAAAAAAAACTGAAGGAAATGCAGAACAATCTTGTGATCCATTAGTTGGACTAAATGATAGTGATTATAACGACCAAAATGATCTACATCTCTTCCAATAAAATTTAGCAACATATAGTGTTAATTTCAATTACACAAAGAGCAGATATGCCACTTTACACCGCTGTTTTACTTGCTTCAGTAAGGGCTTTTTCTTCAGATCTGCTCTCTGTGCAACGGAATTGGTATTAGATAAAGTTGTGTGTTCTAGCTCATGAAACACCTTGATAAATCTTTATCCTTCGCTGTAATATCTAATAGATGTATCTCTGTGCTTGGTGCCTTTTCAACTATTTCCCAGCTACTGATACAAGTATCATCTTCTTGTTTTGATAATCTACAATCATTTTCGTTAACAATTTCCCATTCACTATTTTGGTAATCATTAATGAACCTTTCAATTTTTTCTGCTTCTGCTCCGCTAAACTTATGCAACACTTTTTCACAGAGTTCAATCATCCTTTCTTTCGCGGAGGAACAAATTCCACTTTCAGTAAACTTCTCTAACGAATAGTCTATTTGAGCCAACCATTTCAAATCTTCTTTTTCAGAAGTTGTAATGATTTCTGGTGAAGAAGTTGCAATATCTATATTTTTATGCTGCTCATCCTGCTTTGGCCCTATTGTTATATAACAATCATCACTAAATAAAAGATCTCTCAAACCTGTACAAAAAGGGCCATAGAGAAATTCGTTCCATTTCTGATTTATTCTAGTAAAAAGATTGCTAAACATTTTATTACTCCTTGATTAACTTTATTAAACATTAGCATAATAAATTAAATTTAGCAAGTATTTTGTTAAAATATCAATCAGTTAGTAGATAATCATTAAGATAATATTTTAAATAATTTATATGCTAAAATATATTAATCTTGTATAGGTAAAAACCAGAAGTTTTATAAAGACATGCAGTGCACATAGTGCGAAAAATAGTACGCCAAATACAAGTTTTCTTGTCATTTTAACCTGCACAGATTGGAAAGTTAAATAAATAGCTTCAATGCCGTGGTAAGGGAGCTGGAGGAATTTGTCGAGTAGTTTTTTTTGTTCCTATTGGAGACGGTTGTTGTATGCCTATTTCAACAGTAGACAGCGTCACTTCTAATTACCTTAACATTTTCCCTTGGTAGTTCTTTAATGAATCGCGAGGCATACATTGGTTGCCACTGGTTATTCACTTCCCTTCTGTCTGCACATGAAATGATCAACTTTTCTTTTGCTCTGGTTATTCCAACATATGCAAGTCTTCTTTCTTCTTCCAAAGCTTTGCCACTATTGTCCTCAAAAGATCTTTGATGTGGAAATAATCCCTCTTCCCAGCCAGGCAGAAACACACATGGAAATTCAAGTCCCTTAGCTGCATGAAGAGTCATAACATATACGGTGTTGTCATTATTCATATTATCCACTTCCATCACTAGACTTATGTGCTCTAGGAAAGTTGTAGCACTATCGAAATTTTTCAAAGATGAAATGAGTTCTCTAACATTCTCTATGCGTGCTAAACCTGTTACTTCTTCATTTTCAAGCATTTCAATATATCCTGATTGATTTGCTATAGTCTTAACAAGCTCGTTTAGCGGCTTTACGCTTACTATTTTTTCCCAAGCTTTGATTTTATTTAAAAAACCATTTAGTGAAAGTTTGATTTTCTCAGTCACTTGATTACTGTCAACCAATGTTTTTGCCGCTTCAAAAAAAGAAATTTTGTTATCTTGAGCGACCGCATATATCTTTTTTATGGTGGTCGGCCCTATGCTTCTTTTTGGCCGATTTACTATCCTCTCAAAAGCTAGATCATCATTATTGTTTATAACGAGTCTTAAATATGCGATTATGTCCCTAACTTCTTGACGTTCGTAGAATTTTACGCCACTTACAATCTTATAAGGAATTGAGTACTTTATAAAGTACTCTTCTAGAACTCTAGTTTGGAAAGTAGCCCTCACCAGCACTGCAATGTCACTGAATTTGTATTTATTGAGCTTTAATATCTGTTCGCTTATGAACCTCGCTTCAGTTTTCCCATCCCATAGTTTTATTAGATTTACCTTCTCTCCTTTAATATTTGTTGTCCACAATTTTTTTTCTAAGCGGGTTTTATTATGATTGATAACGTGTGATGCAGTTGCAAGTATGTGGGATGTTGATCTGTAATTGCATTCCAGTTTGAAGGTTTTTGCACCTTTGAAGTCGTCGGAAAATTTTAAAATGTTTTCAACTTCTGCACCACGCCAACTATATATCGATTGGTCATCGTCTCCCACACAGCAAATATTTGAGTGCTCTTTTGCAAGGTATTTTAGCCAAAGATATTGTATTGCATTTGTATCTTGATACTCATCTACCATGATATATTTAAATTTGTTTTGGTAGTAGGACAGAGTTTCAGTATTTTGGTTGAAGAGTTGTATATTGTATAGCAGTAAATCACCAAAATCGACAGAGTTAAGGAATTTTAATCTCTCTTGATATCGGTGATAGACTTTTAATGCAGTTACATATACCGGCCTAAATAATTGGGTTTCTTCCACCTCAGATGGCAGTAAACACTTTTCTTTCCATTTCTGGATTATATTCATAATGGTGCTATCTTTCTCTGATGGATTATTGGAACTTATTTCATTAATGATGTTTTTTATTACCTGCAATTGATCATCCACGCCAATGATTGTAAAATTGGAGTTTAAGCCCACAATTTCAGCATGACGGCGTAAAATTTTTGCTGCAATTGCATGGAAAGTGCCAAGCCATGGTATATTTGTGCCCGTGAGTTCAAGTACCCTCGATACCATTTCATTTGCTGCTTTGTTTGTGAATGTGACTGCCAATATCTCATCAGAATGAGCGTAGCCATTTCGAATTATATGCGCTATTCTTGAAGTAATTGTTCTTGTTTTTCCTGTTCCAGCACCGGCCAATATCAAAACTGGCCCATCTACGTTAGTTACAGCCAATTGTTGTTCCGAATTTAGCAGTGAGAGATAATCATTCATTGTAGCCCTACCAAATATAGTCACATAAGTTAACCCTATTGTTTGCACTCTGTAAAGTTTTTGTTTTGAATTTGATCTAGGCAGTGACAATCACTGAAGAAATTGGCCGAGATTTACAATAAGATATGTAAGAAAATATCGTGCATATACTAAAACCGGTGGGACTGGTAGGACTCGAACCTACGACCAATTCGTTATGAGCGAACTGCTCTAACCAACTGAGCTACAATCCCCTTCATTAATATTTATAATACATACAAAAACAAACTTGTCTATTAGCTTATTTCGCTATCAACCCAACTTGACAAGTCGCTTATTGCACCAATTTTGCGTGCAACTTCCTTACCGTCTTGAAATATGATCAAAGTAGGTATGGATTGAATTCCATATTTACTCGGTACTTCAGTTCCTTCATCTATATTGAACTTACAGATCTTAACTTTGCCCTTCTTATCTTTAGCTAACTGTTCAATACGTGGCATTAGACTTTTACATGGTCCACACCACTCTGCCCAAAAGTCCACTAACACAAACCCCTTGTAATCAGTGACTTCAGACTTAAAATTTTGATCATTTATTGATGTAATATCGTCACTCATAAAATACCTAGCTTAATTTGTACAATATAGCGCACTTACCAGCAACTAATCAACTAAATTCTTACTGAGTAGCCTGAAAGATTGTCTAAGGCGTTTTGCATAACTTCCATTACATCTGATGACTAAAGATGTCTACATTTTCCCACCCTATTAAATCTAATTCAACACGAGTAGGAAGAAATTCAAAGCACTTTTGGGCTAATTCTTTTCTGTTTTCACGTTCCAGCATAGAATCTAGCTTTTCCTTTATTTTATGGAGATATAAAACATCAGATGCAGCGTAACTTTTTTGCTTGTCCGTTAAATCGTCACTCCCCCAATCAGAGGATTGCTGCTGCTTATTTAACTTAGTATCAAGCAATTCTAGGCATAATTCCTTTAGACTATGATTGTCTGTGTAAGTACGAACTAAGCGTGAAGCTATTTTTGTGCAATAGCATGGAAGTGCCCAAGTTCCCAAGTAATAGCGTATTATGCTGACATCAAACCGTGCAAAGTGAAATATTTTAGTTATATTTTTATCCCCCAATATTTTTCTTAAGTTTGGAGCTGTATAATCACTTTTCAATTGAACCAAGTGAGCGTTGCCATCGTTAAAAGAGAGCTGTACAAGACACAGTCTGTCTCTAACATGAAGTAGCCCCATTGCCTCTGTATCAACAGCTATAGACCTTACGTTATCTGGTATTGAACTAGCCGGCAAGTCATCTTTATGTACAAATATCCTCATAAAACTTCGTAGAATATTGAAAGACTAATAATAATTGAAAGTGAGTTTTAAGTACACAAATAATAGACAGCTCCTAACATTTTAGTATGCATGGGGTTTACAAATTGCTGTATATGCCTATAATTAAGAAGTGAAAGACTGCGGGAGTAGTTCAGTTGGTAGAACGCAACCTTGCCAAGGTTGAGGTCGAGGGTTCGAACCCCTTCTCCCGCTCTTTTTTTCAAAATCATTCAAAAAAACTACTTGACAACCTTTGCCAGTACCATTATCATGGTATTGAAGGTATTCAGTTATCTTCATCTGTGCAGATTAAACGACAAGAGTATTATGGTTGGCGTCTTATGTTTAATTTTTTGCACTATGTGCACCTTATGTCTTTATTAATTTCACCTAGATTTCTAGGTTTTTCCCTATACAAGCTGAAACGCGCTTATAAGTCGTTTAAGA
>JAISAR010000019.1 GCA_031266615.1 Rickettsiales bacterium | reverse complement strand
AAACATGAGACGCCAAATATGCTAAGTTTTTTTCTCATTTAATCTGCACAGACTGAAGATAAATAATAGCTTCAACCTTATGATAACGGGGTTGGAGGAACTTGTCAAGTAGTTTTTTTTGTTTCATAACATGCCAAAAGCTGTTTTTTATGCGAGAGGTCTAAGTCATATGGCATAAGGCTATTTATACCAACTCTGTATGTAAATCCCTAACTAGAGCTTCAGCACATTCTCTTTGAACGATTATACTGATCTTGGTTTCAGATGCTGTGATAGCGAGTATTTCTATCTTTTTTTCGCTCAAGACCTTGAGTATGCGGTGCATCACCTCAGTATTAGACATAACGCCAATACCAATTATTGAAATTCTAGCCACATTACTGTTTATGCTATAACTCCCACTTAGTAGCTCTTTCATTGAATCAATATCAAATTCGGAAATTACAAGACTTGATCCGTGTATCATATCAATTTTAATGTTTGCCCCTGCAATATCCCTTAAAATACGCAAGGTATCTGCAAGGTTAGCAAAAGTTACAAGAGCTTCATTGGTGCTATAAGTTATTCCAGTAATTGTGTATCTCTCCAGTACATCTTTTTTGTGCAGTACTACAGTTCCTTCCACCTCTTTAAAGGTGGACAGTACTTGTACTTTAATGTTATGTTTCATTGCAAGCTGTACTGAACGATTATGTAGTATTTTAGCACCAGATGACGATATTTCCAACATTTCATTGTAAGAGATAGATTTGAGCTTGCGTGCTTTTGGAACAATTTTCGGATCAGCCGTATATATTCCATCGATATCAGTGAAAATCTCGCAAACTTTGACGTTAAAAGCTACCGCTAAGGCAACTGCTGATATATCAGAGCCTCCTCTTCCAAAAGTAGTAATTCTATCATCATGTATACCCTGAAAGCCGGCAATAATCGCTACAGTATACCCTTCAGCAAAAGACCTTTTCAGATGATTAATCTCTATTGTTTTTATTTTAGACTCGGAGTAAAGATCGTCAGTTATAATCGGTAACTGCCAGGCGAGCCACGATTTAGCGTTTATTCCAATGGATTGGAGAGTGATTGCTAACATGCCGCAAGAAATCTGCTCTCCCGCTGAAAGTATAACGTCATATTCTGACAGCTCTCGTTTGCAGTTTAAACTTGAAATTTGTCTAGCCTGAAGAGCCATTTGGTCAGTAAATCCTGCAACAGCGGATACAACGACGATTACGTTACAACCTCTCTCAACATCTTTTTTTATCAAGTTTGCAACTTGGTTTAAGTCAGTTAATGAAGTCCCACCAAATTTTTTTATGATTATATTGTCCATAGCTACAATATAGCTTTCCTCCAGAAAAAAATATAGCGCTAGTTGATATAAATTTTAAAAGACTCAGTTATTCTCCATAGCAAAGTCCCTAGCTAGGAATAGCGAACCACAAATCAGTATGGTTTTGACGTTCTGGATAGGAACTTTTAGTATGTGGTTTAACATGGCATCACCGATCGATTCACATTCAATAGCATTTATTCCTGTATTATTCGCTCCCTCTCTGATTAAACCTGTATTTGTTGCTTTGGGCTCAGACTTAACACAAACTGCGCATAATAACTTGATATATGGTTTTAAGTGTTCTAAAAACTCTTCCACATTTCTGTTGCGAGTAACACCAAAAATCATATAGATACCTTCAGCAAAATTATCTTTTACCCAATCAGCTAATACTCTGGCACCATCGTTATTGTGCGCACCATCTAAAAATAATTGCCAATCTTTCGGTAACAAAGAAATTAAGTTGCCCTCTTTTATAAGCTCTAGTCGTGCAGGCCAGTAGGTATGTTGTAAACCTAAAGTGATATCCTCTTCTCCAATATCAAATCCATACTTTCCACTCAAAATGCTGCATGCTGCAATAGCGTTTCCTGCATTAATTATTTGATGATCGCCCTTCAAAGAAGGCAAAGGAAATTCTATTGATTGAATAGCCGATTGGAAAATCATTTTGCTATTCTGTTTTTTACAGTTCCACTCAACCCCACCTCTATATAAAGGAGATTTCTTATTGACTGCATATTGCTCTAGCGTATTCATTATGGACTCTTCTTGTGGTGCTATTACGCAAGGAACATTATGTTTCATTATTCCAGCCTTCTCACCTGCTATAATTTCTATAGTAGGACCAAGATATTCCGTGTGATCAAGCGCGATGGAAGTAATGACTGTTAAGATCGGATTATCTATAACATTCGTTGCGTCAAGTCTTCCACCCATCCCTACTTCGACTAAAATCACATCGGCTTCGTGACGAGAAAAAGCTAAGAATGCTGCAATCGTTGCTGCTTCAAACAAAGTGATAGGCTGATCTGCGATTGCACTGCGGCATTCTTCTAATAAACTATATAATTCATTATCGTCGATATGACTTCCTGCAACGACTATTCTCTCGTTAAAATTAACTAAATGTGGAGAAGTATATGCATGAACCTTATACCCCGCTGACTGCATTACGTACCTCACAAAAGATAATGTTGAACCTTTTCCATTAGTTCCAGCTATGTGAATTGCTGGAGGCATCTTTTTTTCGGGACTACCTGACTTACTTAGAAAACTTTTTATGCGCTCAAGAGAAAAGTCCTTTGGTCTTCTGCCAAGTGGCTTAGGCCAGTGAGGCATGTATATCATAGATTGTTATTACATTTTAGTTCACTTGTAACACTCGCTATACCATACGTATCGATTTTTTCACTGAATTGAGAACGTTGATTAATAGAAATACTTATTCCATTCATTACAACATCATTTATTAAGAAAGAACTGTTACTTTTAGCAACTTTAAAGTCAATATTTGTAAATTCTTCGTCGCCGTAGGAAAATCTTGTACTGACCAAGCAAGTTCCATCATCACCTGCTTTTGAGCCCATTATAGTCATTTCGCTATTATTCATGTACTTATACAAAATTTTGACGCACAAACGCGTAAGATACACCTCATATTCTTTTAAGAAACTTTCTCTTTCTTCCTGGGTAGTCAAAGTCCAATGTTTTCCCATTACAAATCGGGATATTTCTTTGAGATTAACATTGCTTCGAATGATCTCCTGAAGCTTTATATATATATACTCCCGATTTCTTTTCTTTTCCTTTGTATATATGCTATCCACTTGCTGCTTCATAGCATGCACAAAAATCTTGTGATCTGCACAACTAGTGTAAGCACCTGAAGAAATTATGATAAAAACAATAACGATTAAAGCTTTAGTAATATTCATAGGGTACATTTATTGACCGTAACACTTAAAATGCAAAGTTTAATAAAGATAGTTAGTTTTACTGTTGACTACAATATACATATAGACACAACTTGTGTAAACTAGCTATAATTATAAGGGTCTGTTCTATACGTTATGAGTTAAGTTAAATTTCCCGAGCGATAATTTCTAGTCAAGGGAATTGCCTCTATTAATTTCATTGAAATTAATACGTGATGCCCACTTTAACTTTAGGTCTCAGGAATCTACTAAGACTGACGGTAGATACGGATCCTGCTCCAGTTGATTTAGATTTATGCTCTACCGATACAAAGAACAAGGTATTTTTCTCTGTTCATCCGATGAGATATTTCAGGTTGTAATTGATGTTGAGAAGTATCCTGATTTTGTTCCTTGGTGCAAAGCTGTTTATATAAAAGAAAAAATCGATAGCCAAATGGTTGTGGATCTCCTAGCAGCTTTTCATGGTATAAAAGAAAGT
>JAISAR010000051.1 GCA_031266615.1 Rickettsiales bacterium | reverse complement strand
TTTATGTCCTCTTGATGTACTACTCTATTTTGGTCATATGAATATCCACTATGTCTTACTTTCATTAACTCCATTAGATCTTCTTTATTAATCATTTTTAATCCTCTAAAAAAAACTAACTATATATAGCGGAATATTAAAAAAAGTTTAACCTTTTTGTTTCACATAAGAAATATAATTATGGGCAATAAGTTTAAATTGCAAAACTTTTAAAGTATAGTTAACATTAGTGTATTCTATTTGGAGAAGTATGTTTACAGCACAATATAGCAGCAAATCAACATTGGTCGAAATTTTCTTTTGCGTCTTATTCTTATTTCTAATGACTCAAATAAGCATACCGTTGCAACCTGTGCCTATTACACTACAAAGTTTAGGAGTGATGCTTATTGGGCTCAAATTTAACCGCAAAACGGCATTTTATTCCGTGCTTACATATTTATCACTTGGTACAGCAGGGTTACCCATTCTTGCGGGTTTTTCCGGTGGTTATCACATTCTTTTTGGGCCAACAGGTGGATATTTAATTGGCTTTTTAGCTGCTGTTATGGTAATGGGCGAAGTAAATGAGTTACTAGACTCCAAATGTGAATCACTTATGCGTAATTCTCTAAGTTGTCTGGCTGGCACAGTTGTGATCTTTATCTATGGTGTCAGTTGGCTTGCTATTCATATTGGTCTGAAACAGGCAATAACGGTTGGTGTTCTGCCATTTATCCTGCCTGGTTTAGTAAAGATTTTTCTACTAGTAGCGGCTCTACAATATTTAAAAAAATGATAAGATTTCGCCCTCATCATTTTATGTGCACTCTCGCATTTCGGGGGTATGGATATTCTCGGAGCTTTGTAAAAAACTATAAAAAGATAGCAAACAAGGTAATTACTTATCCCAATACTCAAATCAAGGTAGTCGGTGATCTTGATAGTATCTGCAGTGCTTGTCCGCATCAGACTGAGCAAGGTGAGTGCACCACACAAACTAAAGTCATGGAGCTGGACAGAAGGCATATGGAAATTTTAGAGATAAAAATTGGAGAGACTTTAACCTGGAACGAAGCAGTAAAAAGAATTAGAGAGAAAATGTCTTTAGAGAAATTTGACTACGCATGTGAGAAGTGCAACTGGCAACCATACGGAATGTGCAAAAGTGCCCTTTTGGATTGCCACCTCCACATAATGCGTTGATGAAGATATAAAGAAGGGTGCCATCCAAGTAGCCTAGGAGAGTATCATTCCAGCGCGTGATGCGTAACTATATAAACATTGTGATTTGGGCCTGCTAGGAGGATGTCATCCCAGTGCTTGACACACAACTGTACGAACATTGCAATTAGCAGGTAATTTGCGTAACAGACGGTGTCATCCCAGTGCTCCGACACTGGGATCCAGCCTTTCCATAATCATCAAAAACGTTGTGTTCTAACATAAAACAGCTGCTTTCATGACACCATTATAAAATAACCCAGAGCCACGCGTGGAATGATAGAAAAGAGAAGGGTCATGACTTTTTTCTATAACAACTCAGGAGAGTCCATTGGTGGTGGCTCAAGCAAAGATTTTATATCATTGATTTCTTTTACTAACCCTTCATAATTTGCATCAACCTTCACAATCAGCTCGTCAAGCCTACTTTTCTCCTCTGCTATAGCATTACTTAATTGATCAATAGACTTGCTATTATTGTCAAAACCCTTAGGCTTGATCTTAACTTCCACTTTGCCTATTAATTTAAGTTCGTTGTCACTTTCCTGTTCACTGTAATTGCTCACGTTAACTCCTGTAAAAATTAAAATTTTAAAGCTTGTACTGAAATAGCATGCAAAGAAAACAACAGCCTGATATCAGGCTGTTGCCTTTTTTGATCAAAACAATCCATTCTCTTCTCCAGTAATACGTGGAGGAGCTTCTCCAATATCTGGAATTTCATTTCTGACCTCTGCTATTTTTTCCTCCAAGTTCGTTTTAATGCTATTAATTTTACTTTCAATACCACTTGTACTGTTGCCTATATATTTTATGGTCGAGCTTATTATATTATCTTTAATCTCTTTACTTATATCATCGTTATATCTGTTGATACTTTTCATTAGGCCATCATAAAAATTTTTGAGATGCTTTAAGGTTAGTGTGATTTGTGGTAGTTTTTCAATTTCTTCCGGCTGCATTTCGTCAGTTATATTAAACTTTTGTTTTGTTTTACTGCTGACAATCTCTTTTATTACCGGTATTTGAAAGGTTGGTTTGTTAAAGCTAGGTTTCTTAACTTCTGGTAAAGTAACTTCTTCTGAAGCCATTTTATCAGAATGTAGTTCTATGTTTTTGTTCATAATAAAGTCCTCCTATAAAAAATTAATTATTTTACAAATTACTACTATACAAATAGTATTAAATCGTTATTGCTGTCTACTGCTGTAAAATCTGGAGCTTGTCCAATGTCTGGCATATCCTCCTTGATTTGCTTGAGCATCTCAATAACCTCTTTGTTTTGTTTGAACTGATCTCCAAACTTCTCCTCCAATACCCTAACAATAAAATCAAGTTGATGTTTATCTCCTGATTGACCAATCACAGTTGTGACTTTCTCATAAGGCAGCTTGTGAATAATATCTTTAAGCTCTTTTGCATCAAGATTATTCAAAAGTTCTGCAAGTAGCTGGTCAGGCATATTGTGAGCGAAAATTTGAAGTTTTTCAGAGTCAGTTAGGGAATCAATTATAAGTTTGATTCTGCCAGGGTCGGTTAAATTTTGAGCTATTACTTCAAGCTTCTCGTGATCCAGCTTATTGACTAAATCCTTTAATTTATCTCCTTCTAAAGTGTGTACTAGGAATTGAAGTCGTTCATGCCATAGTTCCTTAGAAAGAATGGTTAAGTGGTGGTCAGATAAATTTCTTGTTAGATCTATAAGTTGAGGGTCATCTATACTGTTAATGAGTACTTTAAATTGATCCATTTTTAAGTGGGGTAAGACGTTTTCTAATTGTCCTGGTTTTAACCCTTTCACTAGAGCTCCAAGCTGATTCTCATTTAAAATAGGGACAATAATTTTGAGTTTTGTCTCATTTAACTCCTGAGCGAGAGTTTTGAGCTGGTGGTTGGTTAAGTGATCAACTAAAGCTTGGAATCGGTTGTCGGTTAAGTGCTCTGCTAAAGTTTGAAGTTGGTTGCTTGTTAAGTACTCTACTATGTTTTGAATGTAAGTATCTGTCAAATTCTCAAGCAGAAGAATATCACAATTTGACATTGCATCATATAAGTCTTTGAAGTCTTTTATAATATTAATTATCACCTTTTCAAAATCTTGAGGATCATGAGTCATATTTCCATCTTTATCTGAAAAGTAAGCAATTACATTTTCATCTCCATTACTTTTCACTATTTTAACTGAACCATCTTCATCTTTTACTATATCAATTACGCTTTCACTTTTTACTATAGTAAAATGTAAGTCAGGGATAAAGAGCATCGGCCTGTACGGGTAGTAATTTGCATCAACTTCGATTTCTTTATAATATAAACAATTAACACATGTTACTTTAAAGTCGCTGCTAGTGATTTCCTCTCTACCGTGAGTCTCAACGTTTCTTCCAAACTTTTCAACAGCCTTACTGTGATCTATCTTAAAAATATATTTCTTTTCACTCATAAAAATCTCTCAATAAATTTACAATTATCAATATTATAATGTCTATTAGTTAATTTATTGCTAAACTAGTATATACTATAATTACAATAACAGGTATCATTCGCATAAGCTTGCGTTGCATTCTGCCATGCAAATAGTGCGACACATGAACATTGCAATTACAGGTAATTTGCGGTTACAGGTATCTGCTACTTTCATGATACCCTTTCTTGCAGAGGTTGCATTCAATAACCTCTATGTTTAAGAAACTTACCAAGCGAGAAAAAAAGGCAAAAGAAGCTCCGGTCAATATCTGCTCAAAAACATTGGCATCTTTTTAGTCTTAAACGCTGCAATCTAGCTGCTTTTAAACCGCAACTAACCTTAGCTTAATGTCTAAGAAATTTACTAAGCAGAAAAAAAGACAAAAGAAGTCCCGTGGTAGAAGTTGCTCACTCTCTAATCCTGCAAATTGGCGTACTATACTGTCTTAAACGACTTATAAGCGCGTTTCAGCTTGTATAGGGAAAGACCTAGAAGTCTAGGTGAAATTAATAAAGACATAAGGTGCACATAGTGCAAAAAATTAAACATAAGACGCCAACCGTGATACTTTCGTCGTTTAATCTGCACAGATTGAAGCTAGGTGAATAGCTTCAATACTATGATAAAAGGAATGGCGAAGGTTGTCAAGTAGTTTTTTTGCACACGCTAAAACTAGTTTGTTATGCGAGAAATTTATTGCATCTAGAAAACTTGTATGGATTTTCTCCACTTCCGTGGTATTATAAGCCTGTGGTCATAAATGAGCAAATATGGATAAATCAGCGTACGAAATCATAGAACATGAGTATGATGTAGTGGTAGTGGGCGCAGGTGGAGCAGGACTTAGGGCAACATTTGGAATGGCTGCTACTAACTTTTCAGTTGCTTGCATTTCTAAAATTTTCCCTACACGCAGTCATACAGTTGCAGCACAAGGCGGAATTAGTGCGGCTTTAGGGAATATTGCTGAGGACAATTGGCGCTGGCATGCGTATGACACAATAAAAGGTTCAGACTGGCTTGGCGATCAAGATGCAATAGAATATATGTGTAAAAACGCTGCTAAAGCTGTCATTGAGCTTGAAAACTTTGGCGTACCTTTTTCACGTACAGAAGATGGCAAAATATACCAGCGTGCCTTTGGTGGAATGACAACTCACTTTGGTAAAGGAAAATCAGCGCAACGCACTTGCGCAGCAGCAGATAAAACCGGGCATGCAATCCTTCACACTCTATATCAGCAGTGCCTTAAATTCAACGCCGAATTTTTTGTTGAATACTTTGTAATTGACTTAATCATGGATGGCGAAACTGGAGCATGCTGCGGAGTTCTTGCTTGGTCATTGTGCGACGGTACACTACATAGATTTCGTGCACATTCGGTGGTGCTAGCAACAGGTGGATATGGGCGTGTTTACTTCTCTGCAACGAGCGCGCATACTTGTACAGGTGATGGTAATGGCATGGTGGTAAGAGCTGGATTGCCACTTGAAGATATGGAATTTGTGCAATTTCATCCAACGGGAATATATGGTTCAGGATGTTTGATGACGGAAGGATGTCGCGGCGAAGGCGGGTATCTCGTTAATTCTAAGGGCGAAAGGTTTATGGAACGCTATGCACCAAAAGCAAAAGACTTGGCTTCTCGTGATGTGGTAAGCCGGGCAATAACAATTGAAATTAGAGAAGGCAGAGGCGTTGGACCGAAAAAAGACCACATATATTTAACTATAGCGCATCTTGATCCGGAAGTAATAAAACTAAGACTTCCAGGAATTAGCGAAACTGCAAAGACTTTTGCAGGAGTTGATGTCACTAAAGATCCAATACCGGTCATCCCAACTGTTCACTACAACATGGGTGGCATTCCAACCAACTATCATGGAGAAGTGATCACGTTGAAGAAAGGTAAAGAAGAAGTAGTAGAAGGATTGTTTGCAATTGGAGAGGCAGCATGCGTTTCTGTGCACGGTGCAAATCGACTTGGCTCTAACTCGCTTCTTGACCTTGTAGTTTTTGGTAGAGCTGCAGCGCTCAGAGCAAAAGAGAAGCTAAAGCCTCATGCACCACACAAAAAATTGCACTCAGATTGCACAGACTGGATAGTTGATAGGTTCAATAAAATGCGATTTGCTTCTGGAGAGCTAAGGGTATCGAAAATACGCAGCGAAATGCAGCACACTATGCAAAAATATGCATCCGTGTTCCGCGTTGCTGAAGTTTTAGAGGAAGGTAAAAAAACTATAAAAGAAGTAGCAAAAATGATGCCTAACATTGCAATTGAAGATCGCAGTATGATATGGAACAGTGATTTAGTTGAAGCGCTGGAGCTTGCTAACATGATTCCACAAGCAGTCATTACCATGGAATGCGCAGCCAATCGCGAAGAAAGCAGAGGTGCCCATGCCCGTGAAGATTTCCCCGAGCGTGATGATAAAGACTGGATGAAACACACTATAGCGTGGCTTGAAGAAAAGAAAGGCAAAACCAATGTAAAAATTGATTACAAGAAAGTTGCCGAAAAAACCCTGAGTGATGAGATTGATTTCATCGCCCCGGAGAAGAGGGTTTATTAGTTACGCTGTACGCTATGAGGCTCCTTGTGAGGCTCACTGTGTGTATCACTCATTTGAGAACTTGGAGGGTTTTTATGTTCTGGTTGATCTGATGACTTTTGTTGATCATTGTCAACAAGGTTCTTCACTTTGTCAGTTGAATCTTCAAAAAGCTTCTTAATACCACTAAACCCTAAAGTTAAAGTAAGACATATAACCCCAGCAACAGCTATGATAGGAATAGCTGCTCCAATTCCAACCTGACCCTGAAAAAATGCAAATGCCGCCATTGCAATTACAGTAACTGTTATTGTAATTGCTAACAATTCACGTGTTCTACTTGCTGGATCTATGTATTTTGCAACAGCAGAGAATATTTTTCCTGTAGTAGAGCCTACATTTTGTGCAGTACTCTGCAACTGTTTTGGAAGAGTTTTGATATTGTATCTTTTTTCAAGTTGCTCTTTGGTTTCTCTGGCTTTTTCTTGTGCTGTGTATGGAGTCTTACGATAATCTTTTAAATCACGTAAAACTAGATAGTAACTGTCAGTATGGAATTTTTCATCTTTTAAATCCAGAGAATCAGGATTAGCACCATTTTGCAACAATTTTGCACAAAACTTTGTTGTATTGTCATCATTAATTGCTGGATCAAAAATTGTGTTCTTTTGTGAAAGGTGTTCGCCTTTTTCTGCCTTTTTTATTAGCGCTACTTGTAGGGGTGTTCGTTCTTCTTTATTAGTGGCATTTATAGCTTCACTCAGCTTCTCTTTAGGTACTGATCCTTTTTCCACTAAACTTGAAATCAACTTCAGGCATGTAACTTTTTGCTCTCCTTTGAGTGAAGCAATATAGTGCAGAGCATTATTCCCTTCTTTACCCTGAGCAGTAATATTAGCACCATTTCGTAGCAGTAGTTCTAGGGTTTTATACCTATTTGTTTTTTCAAATTTTCTATCTGTACATGATCGATCCTCATTCTTTTCCTTTATATGCTGAAGCAATTGGTGAAGAGGTGTTTGTTGCTTTCTGTTCAGAGTATTTACCAACTCTTTGTTTTTTTCTAGTATAAGCTCAGTAAATTCATACTTTGCTCTCTCATCTAATTTTACGGCATAATGTAAAACTGTATTTTCTTCTGCATTTTTAGTAGTGATATCATAGCCACTCCTTAGCAACTCATTAAAATTATCTATATTTCTATCCAAAACTGCTTGATGTAATGGATAGCCATCATTGATAATCTTCCCGACTTGAATTGTAACCAAGTTCTTTGTCTCCTGGTCTAACTCAGACTTTTGTACTGATTTGCCTAGTTTTAGCAGGAAACTATGGTAGTGTGCTTTTCGTTCTTGAAATAAGCTGCTTTCTGCTAACTTCAGTTGGTTGGGGTGAGCACCTCCCTCTAGTAATTTTATGCAAAATTTAATCGTATTGTCTTCCCAAGCAATAAGGTTATGCTTATTCTTGGTTATCTTAGCAGTTAATGCCATTTGCATTGGTGTTTTCCCACCTTGATCAGCATTTATAGTCTCTCTTAATTGAGCCTTAAGTGGCTCTTTTCCTTCCCATTTGCTTATATTTAATACTGCATTTAAAAACTCGAGCTTTTGTTCTTTCTCCAATTTTGCAATTAGGTGTAAAGCATTGTTGCCATTTGCATCTTTAAGGCTAACATCCGCCCCTTTCTCCAATAGTTCTTTGAAACGTTTTTTGTCATAATCATTAATTGCTGAATGTAATAGGTAATTACCATTACTGTCTGGAGTATTTATAGTATATGGTATAATTTCTTTAATTTTTGCTTCTATTTCTGACTCTGATTTCAATTCAGGTTTCTTTATTAACTCTGCTAGTTTCTCCAAAAATTTACGATAATATTCATTTTGCTTTTTAGATAATTTCCCCAAATCCTCTGCAGGCAAGCTTAATTGATCTGGCTTGGCTCCGTGTTCCAATAGTGTTACGAGGAACTTAAGCGTGTTATCGTTATCTTGGATTGTATGAGACCCGTGTTTTCCTTTTTTTATCTTGTCAATTAGTGCCACCTGAAGAGGGGTTTTTTCTTCCTTATTTTTACTATCAACAAGTTTTGCTAAATCTTCTTCGGAAACTCTTTCTATCAGAAAATTCAAAGACCTGCATTTTTGCTTCTTCTTCAGCCGTGCAATAAGATGTAAAATATTACTTCCTTCCTCATCTCTTATATTTCTGATATCTACGGAGCTTTTTTTTTGCCACTTTTCAAATTTTCGCTTACCTTTTTTGACTGCTTTCAGTGCAGTATGAACACTATTGTTTGCTTTGTTAGTTACTTCTGTTTTGTTAATTACTTCTTCATCGCCAAATCCACTATCAACACTCACGCTACGAGTTTTTAGATAGTTGACTCGTGAAGTTTCATACTGTTCTTGTCTTTCGCTATTCATACCAAACCCTCAATATTAAAAGCTGCGTACTTTCTTGGTTGCCAGCATTGATGCTTTTTCTGCTTAAACTGACAACTAAAATTGAATTAAACTTTTAAATTGAGCTAAATGTTATATGTGTAATCGAAGTACAGGTGGAAAGGTAAAATACTAGTTTCTATTGGAAAGTTTGCTATCATAATTAAACCTCACTTTAGCATTTATCTACTATTTTAACCATTTAATCTTAAAAAATAATAAATATAGCTAAAGTGAATTAGGGATACCTTGCGAAACATGCTCAGCCCCGCATCATACCCTGGGACTGTACATCTAACATTTTTAAAAGAAGAAAAATACCTTCAAATCAATCCAAGCACATGAGCGTCGTATTACCGCCAAATGCTGTAGTGTTGACACTTACAACTTTTTCTGTAGAAAAACGCTGTAGATAATGAGGTCCCCCAGCTTTTGGTCCAGTGCCGGATAGTCCCCTACCGCCAAATGGTTGTATGCCAACTGCTGCACCTATCTGATTGCGATTGATGTACACATTTCCAACTGATATTTTCTTGCTTATCAAATCAATCTGACTTTGTATTCGGCTTTGCAAAGAGAACGTAAGCCCATATCCTGTATTGTTTATATCACTTATAACTTCATTTAACTGCGACTTATTAAAACGTATAATATGTAAAATGGGGCCAAACACTTCTTGCTTTAATTGCGAAATTTTTTGTATCTCATAAATATATGGAGGGAAGAAATAACCATTATGAGAATTTGTATTCATGGGTACCTTGGATAAAAGGCTTGAATTCTTATCTCTTGACATTTTCTCCGTGTACTTATTCAGCATATCAATAGATGCTTTGTTAATTATTGGACCAATATCAGTGCTAAGTTGTATTGGATCACCAATCTTTAATTCTTGAACTGCATCGCATATCATTTTTATCTGTTTCTCTGCTATATCCTCTTGAATAAACAATACTCTAAGTGCAGAACAGCGTTGACCAGCGCTACGGAATGCAGAAATTAAAACATCTACAGTCACTTGTTCTAAGAGAGCAGAACTGTCAACAATCATAGCATTTAATCCACCAGTTTCAGCGATAAGTGGCACAATAGGGCCACCTCTGCTAGCAAGCATTCTATTAATTATTTGAGCAGTCTGTGTTGAACCAGTGAAAGCTACACCGGAAATTCTATTATCTGGCATTAATGTTTCACCTAAATACCGACCATTCCCTGGAATAAGGTGCAGTACATCTTTTGGTATCCCAGCCTCGTGTAGTATCTTAACAGCTTCGCAAGCGATAATCGGCGTTTGCTCTGCTGGTTTTGCCAGCACTGAATTACCTGCTGCAAGTGCAGCTGCAATCTGTCCAATAAAGATAGCGAGTGGAAAATTCCACGGTGATATGCACAAAAAAACCCCTCTGCCTTCAAAAAAGATAAAATTATCTTCACCTGTTGGACCTGGCAATTTTTTCCAGCTATTCAATTCATTTTTTGCTATCATTGCATAATAGCGCAAAAAGTCGACTGCTTCCCTTACTTCTGCTATTGCATCGGATAAAATCTTTCCTGCTTCCACAATCAGAATATAAATCAGCTCTTTCATCCTTTCTTCAAGCAAATCGGCAGCTCTTTCAAGGTACTTAGCACGCTCTTCTGCTAAAACATTCTGCCATTTAGCAAAAGCACTATGTGCTATTTCAAGAGCGTTTAAAGCTTGATCACTTGTTGTATTCGACACTTCTCCGATTACGTTTTCCAAATGTGCTGGATTAACCACTTCGGTGAATTCAGTACTGTCAAACAGTGACTCTCCATCAATTATCGGCCCAACCTGCCATTTTTTTTCACTAAATTCTTTTATATCGTTCGCAAATTGTGAAACTGTAACTGAATCACTAACATCCATCCCCAAGGAGTTTTTCCTTTCCTCTCCAAAGATATCTTGTGGCAATGGAATACTTGTATGAGGCTCATACTCTAAGCTTTTAGCTTTTTCCAATGGATCTGAAACTAACTCTTCAATTTTAACGTTGGAATCATTTATTTGATGGACAAATGAACTATTAGCCCCATTTTCAAGAAGACGTCTAATAAGGTATGGCAATAAATCACTATGTTTACCAACCGGTGCATATATGCGGCAATTTATACTTGTTGCGAGCTCTGACATTACATAATCATATAAGCCCTTACCCATTCCATGTAAGCGCTGAAACTCAAACCCAGGGTGATTTTTATCGGCAAGCTCTATTATAGTAGCAAAAGTATAAGCGTTGTGAGTTCCAAAGCATGGATAAAAGTGACTTGCTTTGCTTAAAAGTTTCTGCGCACAGGCAAGGTAGCATACATCTGTATAGCTTTTTCTAGTAAACACTGGATACCCACTTAATCCTAGTTCTTGTGTGTGCTTGATTTCTGAGTCCCAGTATGCTCCTTTCACAAGTCTCACCATGATCTTATGTTTTGAACGAATGGCAACATCTTCAACAAAATCAAGAACAGACAAAGCACGTTTTTGATACGCTTGCACAGCCAAGCCAAGCCCTTCCCACTCGGAAAGTGATTCATCAAGACGCAATTGCTCAAATAAAACTAACGACATCTCAAGTCTTTCTGACTCTTCTGCATCTATACATAATGAAATATTGTACTTTTTTGCTTCATGACAAAGCTCCAGCACCTTAGTTTTCAGTTCTTCAGCTATATTACCGAATTGGCAGAATTCATAACGTGGATGCAATGAAGATAACTTGATTGAAATTCCATGGGATTTAAAGCAATCATTTGTATCAGTGGATTCACCTATGGCTTTTATTGAATGCATATATGAATTAAAATATTCTTCCGCATTCTCTGCTGTACGAGCAGCTTCACCAAGCATATCAAAAGAGCATAAGAATTTGCTATGATCATCTGATTTTACACTTTCCAATGCTTCTTCTATATTTTCCCCAACAATAAAGTGCTTACCAAGCATCAACATTGCTTGTTTCACTGCCTTGCGGATTACTGGCTCCCCTAAATTTTTAAGTAATCTAGAAATAGCGTGATAGAATCTTGGATCTTCCTCACTGGTTCTTAATATACTACTGCCTATCATTAAACTCCATGTAGAAGCATTAACAAACAATGAAGAGGAATGTCCTAAATGTTTACTCCATTCTTGATTGGCAATTTTATCTTTGATTAGCTCATCTATTGTATAATCGTCTGGTATTCTAAGTAGTGATTCAGCAAGGCACATCAGCGCTATTCCTTCGTCATTGGAAAGCGAGTATTGCTGCATAAAAGAATCTATAATATCTAATTTATTGCCCTTAATTTTTTCGACAACTTGTTTTGCAATATTGTAAATTCTGTTTTTCGAATCAGCCGAAAGTTCTGCTTTTTCTACAAGATAACGTACATAACTTTTTTCATCAGTACGATAAAACCCCTGTAAACGTTTTCGCAATTCGTTAGGCTCTTGTATAGAACTGATCATAATTATCTACAAAACACCCTTTACCATATGTAAGGTAAAATTATATCATAACTTTGCGTAGAATAAATTATTATTTATAAAAGGCCAAGGTAAAGAAGCCTAAATGGGACCCATGTGAGTTGTAAAGTATGTGGAGTTTTGTAATAGGGAACTTCCTTCCTTTGCTCTTTAGCTTTTCTTAAAATCCCTACCTTTTTAAGCATGTTTTTCATAAATAACACCTTATGGGAAAAAGTTATTGACTTCATAGCAAAACGTGTTAGCATAAAATAAGAATTATATTTATAACTTAAAGTTTATTGCTTCTGATGTACCATAAGAACTTCAGTTTTACCATTATTTCTCTTATTCTTGTCGGCTAAGGCCGATACACGTCTTCATAATTATTTTCATCACTAAAATTTTTAAATAATCAATAAAGTGAGGTCTTTATGCTTACTCTCAAACATAGGTATTTGCCATTTTTTATGTGGTTTTTTCCATTATCCTTTTTTGCATATCAGTTTATCCTACGTCTTTGGCCTGGATTAATGATGCATCAAATCATGGATCAGTTTGCTATAGATGCTAGCCATTTTGGAGTACTTGCAGCGTTTTATTATTGCGGATATTCTGGAATGCAAATACCAGTTGCAATTTTACTAGATAGATTTGGTACACGATATGTTGTATTTGCGTCTGCTATGCTTTGTGGTATTGCTACTTTAGTGTTTACATATACAAATAATTTCTACCTAGCAGTATTGAGTAGATTTTTAATAGGAGCATGTTCTGCAACTGGGTTTTTATACCAATCTCCACTAATAGATAGACAAATAGTAAAAACTATAAATAATTGAGGCTAGAAAGAATAAACATGAATTTTATGGCAGGAAAAAGTAAAGCAATAGGAGAAGAGCTGTA
>JAISAR010000049.1 GCA_031266615.1 Rickettsiales bacterium | reverse complement strand
CAAATTGTTGGATTATGCGTTTGCCGGCCTTTTTTGAAGTTACCTCATTTTGATGCACATTAATAAAATTAATTCCACTTATGTCATCACTTTCAATAAAAAGTTTAACTGTGGTACTGCCTAGTGTTAGGTCGTACTCTTTAGTGTTAATATTTGCCATATTTCTTACCCTCCCTTAATTGGTAGAACTAACAATCAGCCTTATTTGCGCTAGCTATACGCTTTAACTTAAACTAACTTCTAGACTTTCCGCTGTCAACACTAACGATTCATTAAGAAAACTATCAATATCACCAACACTATTTATATTTTTCACGTTGATAGATTGATCAATTCTTTTGACTAAATTAGATAAAACTTTATTAGGCCCAATTTCAACGAATTTATTGGCGCCACGGCTCAACATATACAAAACCATCTCTCTCCACCTTACTTTTCTTATAATCTGCTTAGCAAGTAAAGCTCTTATTATTTCTGGGTCACTTTCTTCTTTGGCTGTAACATTTGATACAAAGGAAATTAAAGGTTGAGTTATTATGATGTTCTCTAGAAATTCCAAAAGTTTTTCATCAGCAGGTTCCATAAGAGATGAATGAAAAGGCCCACTAACTCGCAATTTAATTAGCTTCCTCACACTTGAATTTTTGAATAAATCGGATAACATTTCAAGAGCTTCCGCAGTGCCGCTTACCACTACCTGTCCACCACCATTATCGTTTGCAACTTCACAAACCCCATCAATTTGGGCTGATTCTAATACATCTTCTACTTCGCTTATTTCTGCTCCAAGCAATGCAACCATTCCGCCTTTACATTTCAGAGAGGCTTCATGCATCGCTTCACCGCGAACTTTCAGCAGTTTGACTGCAGACTCAAGAGTCAATGCTCCTGCAGCGCATAGTGCTGTATACTCGCCAACTGAATGCCCACAAACATACTGAACGTTGCAATCAGAGAAAAGAGATCTGCCAAACACATGCTCCATAACACGTAGCGTTGCAATTGACACTGCCATTATAGCTGGCTGAGCATTTTCTGTGATGGTCAATTCTTCAATAGGACCGTCAAAAATTAAACTAGATAACTTTCTACTGAGTATACTGTCTACTTCATTAAATACCTGTCTTGCAACAGAGAACTCACTATATAAGCTCCTTCCCATTCCTACAAACTGAGAGCCCTGACCAGGGAAAGCAAAAATCATAATAATTATTATTTATTCTTCATCAAGTATACTACTTTATTTATTTTTTGTCAATATTTTAGAATAATAATTGACTTAGTGAATCGAATCCACTAGAATATTAACTAACTAGAAGTTGTAAGTAGCAATGGCAGAAATTGATTATCATAAAATTACTATAATCATGACAAATGGTCAAGAGTTTGAAACTCGTTCCACTTATGGAAAGGAAGGTGATAAGGTAAAACTTGATAGAGATCCTCTAACCCACCCTGCATGGACTGGAAGTTTGACAAGTGGATCGGCAAGCAAAACTAGCAAAATAGCTAAGTTTAATGACAAATATGGGGGTATCTTCTAGTTTTTGCTTCTTTCTGGGTGAAGCATGCATAAATATAAAAATATAGCTTACGTTGCTTCTGAGTCACCAAAATCGCAGGAAGTATCCAAGCTGTTACAAAAATTTAATCTTATCAATATAACAGAGGAAAATAAATCTGAAATTGATCTACTCATAGTTGTTGGCGGTGATGGCTTCATGCTACGCACCCTGCATAATTACGTGATAGGAAATAAAAACATACATGTATATGGAGTAAATACTGGTAACGTTGGATTTCTGATGAATAAGTGCTTTAGCCGCAGCGAAGATCTAATTGATAACATAGAATACACAATCCCAACTCAGCTCACTTTGTTAAAAATGGAAGCTATAGATATAGGTGGCAAGAAATACCATTACATAGCAGTAAACGAGGTATATGTCTTTAGAAAAGCGAATCAAATAGTAGAAATGAATATTACTATCAATGACAAGCTAAAAGTAGAAAAATTTAGAGGGGATGGAATAATATTGTCTACTCCAACAGGTAGCACTGCATATAACTTTTCTGCTGGAGGCCCAATTTTACCATTAAACTCAAACTTACTTACACTGACCTCTATTAATAGCTATCATCCAAGGCATTGGAACGGAGCGTTAATTTCAAGTGATACAATAGTGCAAATTGACATTAACGACGTGGAAAGTCGTCCAGCACTTGTAGTATCAGATTACAAGGAGTTTCACCACATATCACAGGTAAAGATACAAAAAGACCACGAGAACACAATCACTCTGCTTTTTGACAAAGATTATTCACTGGACGAAAGAATCTTTGATAGGCAATTTTTATACTAAATTTTTCATATTTATTCTTAATTCGGTATTCACTACATCTTAATAACTATAGTGTAATCAACATAGCATTGGTAATTAATTTCGGAGAGTAGTATGTTAGGACCAACACCAGCACCTAGAACAAGCATTTCGCAAAACAGTGATGATACTAATAGTAACATAGATTCAGAGGCTTCCTTAATCGATTCACAAAAGAAAACAAACAGAATTTGGCCAAGAGCAAAATATGCCATGCAGCAGAAGAGTTTTGTACTTCCTGCAACAAGTTCTTTTCTCATTACAGCATATCTATCTTCTTCATGTTTATATCGTTTGCTATATTTAAAAGAGACAATAAATTTTATAGATTATATAAAAAGCTTTCAAATATGGCCACTAATAACCATATCTTCTGGATTAGCTGTTATAAGTTTGTGTGCTTTTATATATAATTATAGAAATACTGAATCGCCAGCTGTGAGTAGTCTTGATGACTTAGGCAATGTGGTGAGCAATAATAATTTGGTTCATGATATTACAATATATAAAAAGAACAATGATCTAATAAAATTTAAAAATAAGAGTTATGCAGGGCATAGAGAAATCCCTAACTTTACCTATAAAAAGCTAAAATTAGTAAAGGAAAGAGCATGGTTCAACATTTGCCTCTCCTCGTTTATAACTGTTGGTTCTATATATCCACTTGCTAAGTACTTACAACTAGGATCAGAAGGGTTTATTAAGTTTTTTAGCTTCAGTAGCGAAAAAGAAGAACTCACAATCTCCAAATTTTTTTCCAATGCCCATAATAGAGAACTAATCACAGTTGCTGCAGTTTTGACTGTACTTGCAGCATCCCTAGTGTTCATACTTGCGTACTATCATAATAAGAAAACACACATAGAACCACTAAAATTCGATATACTTGTAAAAGATGATATCAAAGAAAGAAATAATCGATATCTCGAAGAAGTAAAAGGCAAATGTAAAGAAATAAGTACAGAAATAGAGACCGTTGTTGTTAGGCATTATAATGACTCTGGCGAGGGAAAGAAAACAACTGTTTTGGCACTATAAAAATGTGCGATATAAAGATGAATTAGACGAATTTTACACTTGCCAAAACCTTGCTATTTGGATATTTCTAACTAAGAGAAATTATTCTATTCAATATGAAAAGAGCTTTAATATTCACATTTCTAATAGCAGTTGTATTAATAGTCGTTACTTATTTGTACAAGAACAGCGAAACTGACAATTCACAAGTGGTGAATGTTTATTCATCACGCAAGGAGGAATTAGTACGTACTTTATTTGACGAATTCACAAGAAACACGGGCATCAAGGTACGTTATATTATTGATGATTATTCTCAGCTGCTCTCACGCATGGAAAATGGTGGTGAAGCTGACTTATTTTTGACTGCAGATGCAGTGAATTTGATTTTAGCAAAAAAAAGAGACCTTCTGTCCCAAGTAGACTCAGAGGTTTTAAAAAATGCTATACCTGCAAAATTTAGAGATAATGAAGATTATTGGTTTGGCCTAACAAAAAGAACTAGAATATTGGTTTATAATAAAGAATCAGTAGATCCTAAAGATTTAAGTACTTATGAAGATTTAGCAAATGAAAAGTGGAAAGGAAAAATATTAGTACGCTCTTCTACGAGTCCATATAATCGATCATTGATTGCTTTTATGATTGCAAACGAAGGTTTTGAAAAGGCAAAAGAATGGGTCTGTGGAATTGTGAGCAATATGGCAAGAAAACCAAGTGGTGGTGATACTGACCAAATTCACGCTGTAGCTGCTGGTGAAGGAGATGTTGCAATAGTAAACAGCTATTATTTTTCAAGGATTCTTTCGTCGGGGCATGGAAATAAAAGGAATATTATAAACAAGCTAGGGGTTTTCTTCCCTAATCAAAATGATAATGGCGTAATGGTGAATATTAGTGGTGCAGCGGTAACAAAAAACGCAAAAAACAGAAAAAATGCTATAACTTTGCTGGAATTTTTAGTAAGCAAGCAAGCTCAAGAACTATATGCTAAAAAAAATCAGGAATATCCTATTGTTGAAGGTGTCGAAACTTCTGACATATTAAAATCTTGGGGGAATTACCCACAAAGTGACTTGTCCCTCAGCAAACTTGAAGAACACCTGCTCGAAGCTGTTATGATAGCTGACGAGTGTAAATGGAAGTAATGCCCAGCGCTTGGTAACGCTGGGGTGAAAGATTTATGCTAATGAGTTCTACCACTTTTCTCTTGGTTTGCTGAGTTTTCTCTTCTTTGCAACTCAGCTTTGACTTTATCACCCTGAACTAACTGTTTTTCACTATCAACTTCCTTTCCATCATTCACCTCAGGAAAGTAGGCAAGATTGTCAAAGCTATGTGTTGGCTTGCCTTCTTTTTCAACTTCTTTCCCAGAGCTTTTCATCTTATCTACTGCCCATTTTCCTGCGTCTAATATGCCTTTTCCCGCAGCACTCAGTACGTCATAACTTGCATCTAGTATCTTTTCTGCCCCTTGAATGAGCTTACCACCTGATATCCCATCAACAACCATAAGGCCTATAGCAATTATACCACCAATTGGTCCTCCAAGCAGAAAACCAATTGCAATAGTACTAATTCTTATCACAATAGTGCCAGCTTTAGATAAGAGTTTCTCTAAACGACCTGGCTTTGCATTCTCTTTGCTGCTTTCTTCATCTTCAATTTTATTATTCTTCCTATAATTACCATATGCTAAAGTTCCAACAACTGTACCAGCAACAGGACCAACAACTGGAATAGCAAAAGCAGCAACTGTGAGTGCCGTTCTCCACGGCACGTAATCTAGTATTTTGCTTCCCAGGCTAATTTTCTCATCTTTCTTTTCAGTTTCCGCAACCATTTCCAACCCCACTTATCATTAACATACTAACCATAATAAAACCAGAGTACTAATTATCAATTAATACCAGTTTTTGTTTTAATGCAATGCCTATTTAGGTTTAGCTAAAATAATTGTCATGGAGGGGACTTATTGAAAAAAGGTAATAAGGAGGTAGAATGGGGTAAATGGCAATTGTACAATAAAAAGAAACTATGAGCAATAGAAAGAATCTGCTAAGTATACAGGACCTCACAATCAACGATGTAGAAAATATAATTAAGTTAGCTGGTCAATACCTGAAAAGTGAAGCTGCAAATGGGCATATCTTAGAAAACAAGACGGTAATAAATCTGTTTTTTGAAGATTCAACGCGTACGCTTGCCTCTTTTGAAATCGCGGCAAAAAGTCTTGGAGCAAATGTTGTAACTCTGCCGATAAAATCTTCTTCTATTAATAAAGGAGAAAATTTGAAAGATATGGTAAAAACGTTAAATGCAATGAATCCTGACTATATAGTAATCAGACAAAAAAACAGCGGTATTTTAAATATGCTAACTGAGCATGTTAGCTGCTCACTAATCAATGCAGGTGATGGAAGCAGTGAACATCCAACTCAGGCCCTTGCGGACTATTTTGTAATCAGTAGTCATGAAAAGCAAATAGAGGATCTCAAAATTGTAATATGCGGAGATATTTTGCACAGTAGAGTTGCAAGATCGAATATAAGATTACTAAAAATGTTTGGAGCAAAAATATGCTTGGTTGCACCACCAACTTTGATTTGTAGACATTTTCCTGAAGTAGATTCAGTTCATTATTCGCTAATTGAAGGTATAAAGGATGCCGATGTAGTTATGCTTTTGAGGTTGCAGAGAGAGCGCATGAATAATAGTTGTTTTATTCCTTCAGAGAAAGAATATTTCCATTTATATGGGCTTGATTCACGAAAGTTATCATATGCAAAACCAAGTGCGATTGTTATGCATCCAGGGCCAATAAACAGAGGGATTGAGATCAGCAGTGATATAGCAGATTGTGTTATTTTACAGCAGGTAGAATTCGGATTGGCAATACGCAAGGCAGTGCTACATTATTTGCTAATATCAAAAAAGTGTGTAATCCTGTAAAGCTGATACCTGGTTTAGTATAATAACCTCACACACATGAGGGCTGCTGCATTAAAACAGCAGCCCTTTATGTGTATTAACCCACGTTAAACGAGTTATGATCGTGGTAAGCGTAATCGCTTGCACAGTTAAATATTTCTCCTAAACCATTCTCTAGATAAACATTATATTCATTATGTTGATCTGAAAATGAAACGCTATCTTGCGTTTCTAAACTGACACCACTTGTGTCTGACAGCAACTCATAGTTTAAGTTATCTATTTTTGTAATACTACTTATTACCTTGTCCTCCTTAGATATAGCTAAGTCATAATGATCGCCATCTTTCATTATCTTGATGGACACCTTATCTTCAGGCAACGCTATGAGTTTCTTCGTATCGCTATCGTGAATCACGAATTTGCCATCTTGAAAGTAATACTTGTCCTCCGGCAAAGCACCAACCTTATATCCCGATTCAGCCAATTTATGCCAAAACTTTAACACAGGTTGCTTTTCCGTGCCTTCTGCCTTGTCATACAAGTCTTTTATATCATAGTAATCTATGGTCACGTTTGCTTTGTGTTTCCCTTCTGAATCTCGATCATAGCTCTTTTCTATTTTCAAGATTGTGTCTTTTAACACTACTTGTTCCTGCTCTCCTTCTGGTGAAGCTGACCTTTTTACCCTCGTTGGACTTTGTGGCTGATCAGATTGCATTTCATCATTGTCGTTTGATGCAGTACTTCCTTCAGCAGCTTGAGCAACAACATCAGTAGTACTATGGCTCATGTGTGACTTATCAACTTCTGTCTTAGTTTCACTTTTACCTGCATTGACTTGCTCTTTTGAACTGTCAGGCTGCATCACATCTTCTTCGCTATCCATTGCTTGTTGCTCAGATTGAGCATGGTTAGACTCAGTAGTGCTATCTTTCGTGCTTGAATGGGTTTTTACCCAATTAGAAAACCCTTCTCCTTTTTGGATTTTTTCTGCTTCGCTTTGGTAGATCTTTTGCATCATTTCCTTGAAGTAAAAACGACCATTCAGAGTTTTCCTATCTTCGGTTGCTGCATAAAGCAAATTATCAATAAAATTTGGATAAGTTTCTTCAATATATGCAATAACTGCTGCACCTGTTTCATAAGGAGCATGATCTCCCGTCTTATAAGTAGCTTTAATTATCTCATCTAAGGTTTGTGTCTTGTATTCCTCGCCAACAAGTTTTGCAAAATCAGCTGACGTTTTTCCTTCTGTTAAGAGTGTTATATATTCTGCTAGCCCTTCCATCAAAACTTTGCTCAGACCCAACTTAGAAGTTAGATAGAACGTTAACGCATGGACAAACTCGTGTTTTATGACGTAGTTGTAATCCTTATGATTTTCTTTCTTATCACCGTTAAAATCATTCTTAGCGTTTTCAGCGTGAGAATACATATTGCTGATATAGTTATTGTCAGAAGATCCTGCCATACCACCACCTGGTATGTAAAAGCCATTAAAATGTTCTC
Source organism: Rickettsiales bacterium (assembly GCA_031266615.1). Taxonomy (GTDB): domain Bacteria; phylum Pseudomonadota; class Alphaproteobacteria; order Rickettsiales; family Anaplasmataceae; genus Wolbachia. The sequence continues at coordinate 7,621 of JAISAR010000049.1, read as the reverse complement.
CATAGATTGCATCTAAGCCTTTTTGGTCAACTTCTTTTGAATATTTTTGGTAGCTCTCCCCTAAATATTTTTCGAAGATTTCCTGTAAATGTGTTTCTTCGCTAAAACGTTTCTGACTAATTTCCTTTAAACATTCTTCGTGGATTTCCTTTAAATCTTTTTGGCCTCTTGCCTCCAAATCTTTTTGGTCGATTTTCCTTAAATATTCTGCATAGCTTTCCTCTAAACTTTCTTTTTCACTTTTCGTTAAGCCTTCTTGTTTGATTTTATCTAAATATTTGTCGTAGTCTTTCCTTAAATATTGTGTGTAGATTAACTTTGAATATTCTTGGAAGCTTTCCTTTAAATATTTTTCATGGATTTCCTTTAGCCCTTCTGGATATTTTTCATAGACCTTATTTAAATATTTTTCATAGATTTCCTTTAAATCTTTATGGTTGATTTCCTTTAAATCTTTGTGGTTGATTTCATCTAAATATTCCTCATAGATTTCATCTAAATCCTTTTGATTGATTTCATCTAAATCTTTTTTTCTGATTTCCCATAAATATTTTTGATAACTTTCATTTAAAGCTTTTTGGTAGCTTTCATTTGAAGCTTTCTGGTAGCTTTCCTTGAAATATTCTTGGTAGCTTTCCCTATCTTCAAACAAGAACAATCTAAAGTTAGCAACGTTCCCATGTGCCAGAAGCGGATTGTTATCTTTTTTCATTCCAAAAACTTCATTGAATGTTTTTACAGTATCTTCTAATGATTTTAGAAGATCTTCATTATTGATAATACTGTCTCCGTCTTGGTCAACATTCTCAAAAATTTTGTCCTGAAATAGATCAATGTTTAGATTAAACTCATTTTCAGCATTACCATCTGCAACGTTTAGATTTATCCTACCTTGAAATGTTAAACCTGTTTCTTGCTCATAATATTCACTGGATCTTGTTTTTTCCTGTACTTTTTTTAGCCCTTCGAATTCACTTTCTGTTGGAGGTGTTATACCATACTTATTATATATCTCCCTAATTTGATCGATATTCATACTAGTATGCACAAGTTCTTCAGAGATTTTCTCGTATAATACATTATATTCCACATTTGTATATCCCTTATTTGCCGGATCACTAAGCCATTCCCTAAGATCTCCCTCTGGATTAGCTTTCAACCAGTCTTTGAGCTCCTGATCGTATATACCTGGATCAGTCTCTAAGTCTTTTCTCACTTTCTCTTTACCTGATTTATCGAGCTTTTTAAGAGCATCGTTTCTTATAGTTCCTTCCCCCATCTTTTTGTGTATGAATTTATAATACGCATCTGAATCTACAATATAATTTTGATAATCCTGATGATCAATCGAATCCGCGTTTATATATGAAGTTTTAATACCAATCTGACCAGCCATATACCCGTGATCATGATTTCTTACTGAATTTGTTTCGTAATTTACATAATGTTTTATGTCGTTCTTTGGCACGAGAGTAAGTAACTCATCTACCGTGAACAAAGGAATATCCTCTTTCTTACAGAAGTCATTTATTTCCTTAATAGTAAAAGGTTTTTTCATCATCTTCTCAGAGATTTCGTAGTATAGCAAATCAAACTGCTTTACTGAAAAATCATCGTGAGCTTGTTTTTCGCAAATTAGTTTGTAAAAAGCATGATCATTTGTGATCTTTACACTTTCAACAGATTGATCATCTTTTACTCTAACCCTACCTGTTGTCTGCAATTCGTCTTTTATAACCCTAGTTCCATTATTTTGTTTTGATATATAATTAGACATTTTGTCCTCCATTTCATATTTAATTTTTAAACATATATTTCAATCTTAACGTAATCTCTCTAAAAAAAGTGTAAATTTCCATATCAGTATAATTTATGTCTTAGTAGAAAGATATAAATAATTAATTTAATATGTAAAATCATAGAGTATAGCTGAGGTTCTATGACAGTGTCATTTCAGCACCTCTCTTCCTGTCATCCAAGTAGCTGGCACTGGGGTCCAGGATATTACTTTAGCAATAAATATTTAAGAAATTTACCAAATGAAAAAAAAGCAAAAAAAACCCTGGTCAATATCTATTTTCAGTATTGGCGTTTTTTAAAGTCTTAAACGCTGCAATTTAGCGACTTTTAAACTGCAACAGACCCTTAGCTTTAACGCTAAGAAACTTACTAAGCAGAAAAAAAGACAAAAGAATCCCGTGGTAGAAGTTGCTCACTCTCTAATCCTGCAAATTGGCGTACTATACTGTCTTAAACGACTTATAAGCGCGTTTCAGCTTGTATAGGGAAAAACCTAGAAGTCTAGGTGAAATTAATAAAGACATGAGGTGCACATAGTGCAAAAAATTAAACATAAGACGCCAATCTTAATACTCTTGTCGTTTAATCTGCACAGATGAAGATAACTGAATACCTCCAATTCTATGATAAGGAAACTGGCGAAAGTTGTCAAGTAGTTTTTGCATTTTCTATGGACTGCTCAGCTTACGGCTGATAATGCTTGTACAGTTGTACTTGTTTATATTTAACTGCTATAACATTTAACATACTGCCTTTGCAATTTATGTGTCGAAGTTTCTCGGTCTCTTATATTCGTATAATAAGCCACAGAGCTATATTTGAAGGGATTATATGTGGACAAAAAACAAAGTCTTTAACCGCAGAGCATTTATATTAGGCGGTATTCAGCTTACCATCTCTACAATTTTTAGTTATAGGCTATATAATTTACAAATACAAAGCAGACAAAAATACGAAGTGCTGTCTAACAATAATAGGATACGGATTGCCAATATTATGCCTAGGCGGGGCAGAATTTTAGATAGAAATGGTGTCGAACTCGCGGTAAACAAAATCGTGTTTAATGAGCAGAAAATTTCTGGTAAAGAAGCTGATCTGCAGGTGTTATCAGAAATTGAATCTAATGTAGCAAGACCGTCAAAAGCAGAAATAACTGCTTTTTATAAACGTTACTACCCATTTGGTTCGATGTGTTCTCATGTACTTGGGTATACGAAAAAACAGCAGGAAATAAGCGAGGTAGGAGTAAGTGGCATTGAGTATACGTATGATCATATATTAAAAGGTGAACCAGGAAAATCTGAGCAGGAAATAAATTCCAAGAAGCGTGTTATGAGAGAATTGTTGAGCATACCACAGCAAGACGGGCAAGATGTGCAGCTAACAATTGATATTGATCTGCAGAAGAAAATTGCAGGGGTATTTCAGGGTCACAAAGGCTCCGCAGTAGTCATTGATGTAAATAATGGGGAAATTTTAGCGTTATACAATTCACCTTCCTACGATAATAATCTCTTTACTAGCAGACTATCGAATGAGACTTGGGAGAGTCTAAATGCTCCCTCATTACCGCTTGTAAATCGTGCATTATCGTATCAAATTCCACCTGGTTCGATATTTAAAGTAATAGTTGCGCTTGCAGGCTTAAAGGACGGAATAATCACACCAGAAGAAAAATTTTCGTGTAGGGGCCATATGACAATAGGAGAGCGGAAATTTCGTTGCCTGAAAAGCAAAGCCCATGGATATGTATCTTTAAATGAAGCAATGGCTCTCTCATGCAACACTTACTTTTATAACATAGGAAAAAAAATAAGTATAGACTCTCTAGTAGAGATGGCCAGAAGATTTGGTATCGGAAGTGGGCCACTAATTGGAACGTTTAAGGAGGAAGCTCCAGGGTTATTGCCTGATAGAGATTGGCGCACGCGTAAGCTATATTCGCAGTGGTATTTGGGTGACACTATCAACTTGGTTATAGGACAGGGATATTTGCTTACAACACCACTGCAGCTTGCAGTTCTTGCAGCAAGGATTGCAACAGGGAAAGAGGTGATTCCCCACATTGAGATGAGCAAAACAACACAAGATTTTTCTGATATTGATGTGGATCATGGGCACCTTGACATAGTTCGAAAAGCTATGTTTGATGTAGTAAATTCTAAAGCTGGAACCTATAGAAAAGGACTTGAGTTTATACAAATTGCCGGCAAAACCGGCACACCAGAGATAAACTCCAAGGGTGAAAGCCATAAATTGTTTATCGCTTATGGCCCCTACCATGGCCCGCGCTACGCAATCTCTGTGTTCATAGAACACGGCAAAGCTCCACGCCAGGATGTTGCTATAGCGAGTGAGATATTGCGATATATGCTGAGAAAATGATTCTATAAATATTATATAGCCATTGTTGGTCGTATAGTAAATTAAAATAATTGTCCATAAATTATTGACAGGTATGATAATTTAGCTATTATCAACATTGTATGAGCTAGCGAGGTGAAAAAATGCGTACGTCCAATCTTGGTCCTTTAATAGCTATTTTATCATCGTCTGTATTAAGTTTTATAGCCGGTCAATATCTTCCTTATGTTATTGCAGCATTTTCTGGTGCGATGGCAGCAGTTCCTTTGGCAATTTTTACTGTTTCTGCGGTTATTGCGCTGGTTTCAGTGATATATCTTGTCAAACTGATCATTTCTAAAGCTGGTAATAAGAAAGAAGCAGGCCCTAGTAAAGAAGAACCTGACCAGCAAACTGAGCCTAAGCAGCCAACAAAAGAGCTAGCAGGAGGATTTGTGCATGAAAATAGTACTAACCTGGAAAGTAAGTCAACTGGAGAAGAATCCAATAAGCTTGTTAAGCAAGATAGTGGAACACAGACGGAATTTGATGGTAATGCTAATCTAAAGAATGAATCAGGTATACATACTCCTGCTCAACCTCCAATAACGCTTGGTACAGCCATCTCGCAAACTGGTGCTGCAGCGTCCCAATCACTACACAGTGCTGCTCCACCGCCTCCGCCTCCTGCGATACAAATCGATCCGCTCGCAGCGTTGAGGAATGCAAAAAAAAATAAAACCGGTAGCTCTAGCGGGCCTAAAAATAAGGTTAATAGTCAAAAAGATCTTTGGAATGCTTTAAATAAGGAGATTGACATCTTTCTGCGGAAAAAGAAGATTAGTAAAAAAGGTGATACTCGTAAGCAAGACCCAGAAAAGTTGAGTGCAACACCCAAAAGTAATGAGGACAACGCTGACCGAAAGACGGGAGAAGAGCTCGCTGCAAAAATTGAAAGGGAGCAAGCAGAGAGGAAAAGGCAATGGCAGTTTGATCTTGCAGGTATAGCTCCGGTTCTTGCGAAGAGAAGAAAGGTAATTGAAGGCTCAGACAGTGAAAGCGAAGACAAGCATGAAAATGACGTATCTGATAGTGAATGGGAAGGTGAGCGTTTAACACCTCAAACCCATCAACCAGACAATAAAAAAAGAAGCAAAAGTCCCGACAATGATCATATATCTAGTGATAATGAAAATCGGAACGCGAACCAAGTGACTGTCGTGCAGGCATCTTTAGGCTCCCAATTAGGCCATAGAGAAAGAAGCGGGTCTTCCGACAGTGGTTATAGATCCAGTGATAACGTAGAACTTAAACCCATATCTTCGCTACATTCTGCACCAGAGGTAGAGGAGCCATCATCACCTCTTAAGCCTGCTAATTTACACACAAAATCTAAAGCTCCCCCTGCAACAAAAGTGGGTGATAACAAGGGGCAAGATCCATCTACTCTTTCTGTGAGTGAGCTCGCGAAAAAGTTTAGTGCAGTAGCGTCGTAACACCAAAAGCAAAATGTTGTAGTAGGACAACGGCAGCTATAAAATTATCAAGGGAAGCATCGCACACTTCCCTTCTATTTCAAAATAAATTTGCCTACAGATCTGATTGTACTAAAATTACTCAGTACAATCAGATTTATTAAATGCGTCTATCTAAATATTACCTACCAACTTTGAAAGAGATCCCGGCTGGTGCTGAAATTGCTTCTCATCGATATTCGTTACGTACGGGCTTAATCAAGCAGACAGCGTCTGGCATTTATTCTTGGTTGCCGCTCGGTCTGCGCGTGCTTAAAAATATTGAAGACATCATCAGAGATGAAATGAATAAAGCTGATGCGATTGAGGTATTAATGCCTTGTGTGCAACCAGCAAGCCTTTGGCGAGAATCAGGGCGTTATGATGATTACGGCAAAGAGATGCTGCGCATTAAGGATAGGCATGAGAGTGATATGCTTTTCGGGCCAACGCATGAGGAGGTAGCAGCTGATTTGATTAGAGGTACAGTAAAGAGTTACAAGGATTTACCACTTTGTTTATATCAAATTCAGTGGAAGTTTCGCGATGAAGTAAGGCCTCGTTATGGTGTTATGAGAGGCAGGGAATTTTTGATGAAGGATGCATATAGTTTCGATATAGACTATGAAAATGCGCTGAATTCATATAATTTGATGTACAAAACTTACATAAAAATCTTCAAACGCATGGGACTTACTCCAATTGGAGTAAGAGCAGACACAGGGCCAATTGGAGGAAATTTAAGCCATGAATTTCACATATTGGCAAGCACCGGTGAGAGCACTTTATACTATGACAATAAATTTTCTGAGTTACTAGAAAGTGAAGATATTGAAAGTTTGAAGAGTATATACGCAGTTGCAGACGATATGCATGATCCTAAAACTTGCCCTATACCGCAAGAACAGTTAAGCGTTAGTAAAGGTATTGAAATAGGGCACATTTTTTATTTTGGCGATAAATATTCGAAGCCAATGAATGCAAAAGTCACCTCACAGGATGGAAAGAATGTCAATATACACATGGGTTCGTATGGCATTGGAGTTTCAAGGCTTGTTGGCGCGATAATAGAAGCTTTTCATGATGATAAAGGGATTATCTGGCCAGAAGCAGTGGCTCCTTTTAGGATTGGTCTAATCAATTTACAAACGAAAACTAGCGAATGCGTGGAGATTGCAAGCAAAATATACAAAGCTTTGAAAAGCGATGAAGTGCTTTACGATGATACAGAGGGAAGCGTAGGAGTGAAATTTGCTAGAATGGACCTAATAGGCTTACCGTGGCAAATAATTGTTGGAAAGAAAGCAGCAAGTGAAAATATAGTTGAAATAAAAAATAGGACAACTGGGGAAATTGAGGAAATGCAGATTGAAGAAGCAATAAATCGCTTCAGTGCAGAATGATACGCGGTATCGGCACTGACATAGTATATATACCAAGAGTATTGAAAATACTGCAGAAGTATGGGGAAAAATTCCTCAATAAAGTCTATACTGAGCGGGAAATAGAGATAAGCAGAAAGTACAACAGTCAAGAAATACGGGCAAAGTATTTTGCCAAACGCTTTGCGGCAAAGGAGGCTTTTGTTAAAGCACTAGGTAGTGGATTCAGCCAGGGCATTACAATGAAAGACATAGAAATATACAGTGATATAAGAGGAAAGCCGCATCTAGCCATTGGCAAGGATTCTATCTCCAAGGACCACATAATTCACCTCTCCCTAAGCGATGACGGGGATTACGCTACTGCATTTGTTGTAATCTGCGGCTAGTTTTACAACTATCGTGATTTAAACGGGCCAAAAAAACTACTTGACAAATCTCACCAAACCCATTATCATAGTAATGAAGCTATTATTTATCTTCAGTCTGTGCAGATAAAACGACAAAAAACTCAATGTACTTGGCGTCTCATGTTTAATTTTTTGCACTATGTGCACCTCATGTCTTTATAAACTTTCAAGG
>JAISAR010000113.1 GCA_031266615.1 Rickettsiales bacterium | reverse complement strand
TAACAAAAATATGTCATGGTGATAAAGAAGCAGAAATTGCACGATCTGCTTCAGTTTTAGCTTTTGAGAATGAAGATAGTTCATTACTTCCTGATTATGTCATAACAAAAGAGCAAGTTGCAAATGGCATACCCTTAGCAGATCTACTACACAACACCGGTCTTGAACCTTCAAAAGGTGCTGCAAAGCGTTTAATACAGGGCAATGGATGCAAAGTTAATGATAACACTATAAACGATGTTAACTATATAATAAATTTCGAGAGCTTTAAAGGCCAGCCATTTATAAAGCTATCCGCAGGAAAGAAACGCCATATAAAAGTTGTGGTGGGTTAAACTTTGAAGTAATACCATCTTTCGTTATTGGAAAGTAAAACAAGATACATCATAAATCCGCTTAAACACCCAGTTATAGGCAAAGAGCGCTTTTTTCAATTTGTCTTACTACCATTGATATTTGGCACTAGATGCAATTAACGAATATCAGATACATAACATTATAAAATCATCTGCAGGACCATATAAAAGTTGTAGCGAGTTAATAATTTTTTATGGAAGAAAAGGTATGTTAGAAATTTGAAGGCTTCACAAAGGGGGTGAAAATGAGACTGTATCACATAGATATCGAATACCTGATTAAAGAACCTTACCTCTCCAGAGGAAGGGATTATTTCAATAAAGGAAAAGTGCAGATTATATCTGTTAATGAATCTGAAAGTAAATCAAGAGTGGTTGGATCAACTGTATATCGGGTAACACTATGGTACGATGGTCCACTCCTTGGTGGAGAGTGTTCCTGCCCTGCGTTTGTGTATCGTGGTCCGTGCAAGCATATGGCTGCAACAGGTTTTGCTCTGATCAACTTCAATAGGAGAAATACAGGTCATCGCTCTGAACATGCTGGCAGACAAGTTTGCCTTAAAAGGCTTAAAAAACAAATCAAGAGTTTATTTCAATAATTGTTTGTTTAAGTAATCAACAAGACCAGTCCTGTCATCCAAGTAGCTATAGAAACGGATTATACTGCATCTTTTAAAAACAATAAATAAACAATAAAAATAAATGCTAGTACTGATGCAGACAAAACAAGAATAGCTGCACTGATTGCTTGACCATTGTAGACACAGCTTGTTAAGCCAATAAAAACGGCCATGATAAAAGATCTGATGAATGAAACTGCAGAAGAAGCCGTACCTTTAATTTCAGGGAAAACATTCAATGATGCATTAAAAAGCACTGCTTGGCAAATTGCACAACCAATAACGAAAACAATCATTGATAGTGTTACTGAGTAGAAAGAATGGGGTGTGATTACACTGAATATCAAAAGTAATATAGATCCAATCATGATCACACCTATACCATAAATTATACATCTTATTGCCCCAAGTTTCTGTAAGATCTTGCCAGTAAATAGACTGACGAGCGAGAAGGATCCAACTATTGCACCTTGATGCAGTGCATAAATAGCGCTAGGTAAACCAAAAGTCTCCATATATAAAAAAGGTCCACAAGTGATAAATGACATATAAGCTGCAGAAAAAAGGCTCATTACCAAAGATAGTGCCACAAATTTTGAACTCAATAATAGCTTCCCATAGTCTTTCATCATTTTTTTCAAATTAAAGATATCGCGGTCCTTTTTCGTTTCCGGTAACAGAAAAAGCAGCAAAACCCAGGAGATTAAACAAAGTATTGCAACACTTGCATAATTGCCACGCCATCCCACAACTTCATTGATGAAACTGCCCAAAACCGGTGCAACTGCCATGACAACTGTTAGGACAGAATTCATGATTCCGATAAACTTCACTGCTTCGTCGCCTTTATAGCTATCTGCAACGATTGCAAATACAACTACAGATGTGCTAACACCAATGCCTTGAATAAAGCGAGAAATTAAAAGCCAAAGAACTGATGGTGCAAAAACACAGCCAACAGCACCAACGAGCAGCAAAGTGTTACCTATGATCATAATCCTCCTTCTGCCATAGCATTCAGACAATGGACCAAAAAACAACCCTCCTATGCAAAAACCCAGAAAATTATAAGCAATAGTTAATTGAATTGTACCTTCCGACACATTGAAATAGCGCACCATATTCGGAAAGCTAGGTACAGAAATATCAATTTCAATAAACTTGGCAATCAAAGATAAGATCAACAGAAAGGGTAGTAGCATTTAAAATTTTCAACTAATGGATAAAAGTATCGCATTTAAAGCGTTTAGCAAAGAATATTTTTCATTATTTCACCAAAACTGCTCTCACGTAAAGAAGTAACGGAATCAGGATAGGCTGGACAGCAGCAAGAGAAATACAACAACCATACGCGTTAATTAAGGGCAAATTTTCAAAAAGGGAAAACAACTTTTAGCTTATTGTTGGGAATATTCAATATTGAAATAACTCTTTCCGCCGTTATTTTCCTTTAACTTGGGCATATGTAAAATATTCGTGCATCACGCGTTGCCATTTGGTGTACAGGAATTACAATGTTCCCTTGCCAAAATCTCCAGAATCTGCACTATATTTAGTGCAGCACCTTTGCGCAGATTGTCAGCCACTATCCACATGTTTAATCCGTGTTCAACGGTATTGTCTTTTCTAATACGCGATACATATACAGCGTCCTCTTGTACAACATCAATTTGAGTTGTATATTCGCCACCTTCGCGCCTATCATACACTAAAATTCCATTGTCTTCGGTTTCACTTAGCACTTTACGGGCTTGTTCTTCAGTTATAGGCTGGTAAAACTCTACATTCACTGCTATAGCATGACCAATAAAAACGGGTACCCTTACGCAAGTTGAAGTTACTTTAATATCTTCCCCTAAGATTTTTTTTGTTTCCTCTTGCATTTTCCATTCCTCTTTTGTGGAGCCATCTTTCATGAATTCTCCTATGTGAGGAATACAGTTAAATGCTATTTGCTTAGGAAATATCTCGGGTTTTTTGGTTTCATTCATAAAGATCTTTTTTGTCTGATGATAAAGTTCATCCATTGCTGCTTTGCCTGCGCCAGAGGTCGATTGATAAGTTGAAGCAACAATTCTCTTTACTTTTGCTTTTTGGTGTAATAAGTGTAGCACTAGCAGCATCTGTATTATAGTACAGTTTGGATTGGATATTATGTTGTGGTTTTTATATTCCATGATTTTTTCCTTATTAATCTCTGGAATAATTAGTGGTACACCTTCTTTCATCCTAAAATGGAAACTGTTATCTATCACAATGCATCCTGCCTCAGTTGCAATTGGTACGTATTTTTCAGAAACATGAGCCCCAGCGCAGAAAATGACTATATTGACTTCAACAAAGCTATAATCTTCAAGACATGAAACAGTTAGTTCTTCATCACCAAAACTCACCTTTTTTCCCTTTGATTTTTTTGATGCGAGTACGATAATAGAATCTATCGAAATTTTTTTCTCGTCTTGAAACTCAGCAAGTATGCTCAGCACCTCGCGTCCTACTCTTCCTGTTGCCCCAACAATAGCAATTTTATGTCCCATATAGATGAACCTCTAACTTAAAGTCATATTATATTTTCACTGACAAAATTTACAATTGTTTTAATATTTTTACCTTGCAATTAACCATAATTTAGTTATTCTTATGCAAGATTAGTAATATTACGTGGTAAAGTGAGAGATGAGCAAAAAGTATGATGAAACTAAGGTTAAACCTGCAACATCTACACCTCCAGGACCTAAGGGAACCAATGAGTCAAGGATTCAAGTGACAAGAAGGAAATTTCCGAATTTCAATGATGAAAGGTATTCTGTAAAAACTGTTAAAACACGGTTTCTAGAAACAGGACAACAGCCTTCAAAGCTAAGGAACTTCTTGAAATCAATACCAATTGTAGGAAAGTTTTTAGCAAAAGTTTTCACACCCGAAAAAATAGAAATTATCAGCAACCCTATATATGAAAACAGGGAGGCATACAAAGCATATAAAAGGTCACGAAACAAATACTATAGTGAAGCGAAAGATGAGGCAGAAGTAGTTTGCACGGATGGTAAAGATAAGAAAGGAATAAGCAGTAAAGTTAAGCAGGGTAGTGTTGAACAAGTGGAACACGAGGAGAAAAGTCGTGATTCATAAGTATCTTATCTAAGAGGTTGTCCGGAAACTAGTAAATTCAAGCATATTCCCTCTTTAACATAACCCTACTCATAGCTAGGTATATGAAATTCTCAGTGGATGTTGTGAGTCTCCTTCGATA
>JAISAR010000125.1 GCA_031266615.1 Rickettsiales bacterium | reverse complement strand
ACTTTGAGTATGAGATTTTAATGTTCCCAGAAGCACATCACAACGACCAAGTCGACAGCACCGTGCAATATCTGCAGTGGATGAGCCTCCAGGGTTGCAGCTATACGAACATTGTGATTTAAGAGCAATCTCCACCAGAAAGGATGTCATGCCAGTGCCCAGACACTGGCATCCAGGAATTTTATCAAGTAGGTGAATATAAAAGCTATGTTAAAATACGATGTTTTTGATGATTATGGAAAGCCAGTGTCGGAGCACTGGGATGACAAGAAAAGGAAGCACTGGCATGACACCGTCTGTTACGCAAATTACCTGCTAATTGCAATGTTCGTACAGCTATGTGTCAAGCACTGGGACGACAAAAAGGAGGCACTGGGGTGATACCATTGTTGACTGGCAAAACGGCACCTGTCCGCTTTCTGTGCAGCAGAGATTGGTATAAGCAGAGGAATGATACTGTGTTGGAGTTAGATATTTCAACATTCGTATACTGATCTAGTTGTAAATGTATTTTGGTAAATCTAAATTATGCGTTTCTTCTCCTCTTGATATACTTTCAGTTTTAACTACACTACAAACCCTTTCCTCCCACTCACTTAAGGTAACAGGCTCATAACCCGATTTTTTTAGTATCTTAATAATCTGAGGCAAAGCTTCAACTGTATTTGATTTGTTGTCGTGGTCATGGAATAGTATGATTGCTCCATTGTGCACGTTGCTTATAACTCTTTCAACTAAGATCTCTGGTTTATCACCTTGCCAATCTATAGAGTCAACTGTCCATAATATCGAATACATATTCAATCGATTGGTGTTTTCAATCAAATTATCATCATGACATCCATATGGCGGGCGAAACCATTTTACATCCTGCTTTGTTGCATTTTTAATTGCCGTACTTGTCTTCTCCAGCTCTTGCAATTGTTCTTCACTTGAAAGCGATGTCAACTTTCTATGCGACCAAGAGTGATTGCCCAGCTCATGACCTGCATTATAGATTTTCTTTACTATCTCGGACGTTTTTTTATTTATACGTTCACCAAGAAGAAAAAATGTCGCTTTTGCTTTATAGTTTTCTAAAACATTGATAATATCGTTTACTCTATTGTTAGATGGTCCATCGTCAAATGTGAGCGCAACAAATTTATCACTGTTACTCAACAATTTTTTTATATTACTTAAACTTCTGTACGATAGATCTAAATTACAACTGAGCCCACGATATGGTAAATTGAAATTACAACCACCACAGAAAACTGTGGTTGAGTATAGCAAAAGAAAAATTGTTGTTAGCCACCCTTTCAGCCCTACCATTTTCGTACCTTTCATCCTACCTTACTGCAACTATAGACCTTGGTCCACGAAATCAGAGGCATCAACTTTCTTCTGCAAACAAGCAGCAATAACAGTGTTTATCATCAAAAACGCAATAGTCATTGGGCCAACGCCCCCAGGCACTGGCGTAATAGCTTTGACTTTTTCTTTTACTCCATCGAAGTCAACATCACCTACGAGCTTTGTTTGCCCTCCTACATTCACACTATTTATGCCAACGTCAATCACTATTGCCCCTTTCTTTATCCAGTCTTTTTGGACAAAATTTGGCTTTCCAACCGCTGCAACTACTATATCCGCTTTAGAGCAATATTCAGCTAAATCCCTACTTTGTGAATGCAAAATGGTAACAGTGCAGTTTTCTTGCAACAACAGGTGAAACATCGGTTTACCCACGATGTTTGATCTGCCAATCACAACTGCGTTTTTACCTGAAAGATTACTTTCAACCGATTTAATTAAATGCAAAGAACCTTTAGGAGTACAAGGTATAAGGCAATTTTTTTCACCTTTAACTAATCGGCCAACGTTTTCATCGTGAAAGCCATCCACATCTTTTTCAACGCTTACTGTGTTAATTACTCTGCTTGCTTTAATATGGCTTGGTAAAGGCAATTGTACTAAAATGCCATGCACAGACGGATCTGCATTTAACTCATTAATTTTTGCAATTAATTCACCTTCTGAAATATTATCAGGTAAAACAATAGTTTCAGAACTTATGCCTATTGATTCTGCTTTTTTTTGTTTATTGCGAACATAAACTTGACTTGCTGGATTGCTACCCACAAGAATTACTTTAAGACAAGGAAAAACGTTGTGCTTCTTCTTTAAAACATCGATTTTTTGTGATAACTTCTTGCACAGGCCACTTGCTATTTCCTTACCGTCAATGATAATTGCCACTTGCTATACTCCTTGCCATTCTTTGAAGCCAGGTAATTTGATATCAAGTAAACTTAATACTTTACCAATAGAATGATTTATAATGTCCTCCAAGGATTTTGGTTTAATATAAAAAGCTGGCATTGGTGGAGCAATAATTGCCCCCATCTCCGTTAATTTTAACATATTTCGTAAATGACCAAGATGCAGTGGCGACTCTCGCACCATAAGAACTAATTTCCTTCTTTCTTTTAGCGTTACATCTGCAGCTCTCGTTAACAGGTTGGAAGTGACGCCTGACGCAATTTCAGACATTGTTTTCATAGAACATGGAGCGATAATCATCCCTAAAGTTTCAAACGAACCGCTCGCTATTTTTTCTCCTATTTTTTCTTCAGAATAGTGAAAATCTGCAAGTGATGTGATGTCTTCAAGTCTTTCTGCAACTTCATGAGCCAGAGTGGTTTTTCCAGCGCGACTTATTACTAAATGAGTTTCATAGTCGGCATCTTTTAGCACTTCTAAAATACGCACACCATAAATAGAACCAGATGCTCCACTTATCCCAATTACAATTCTGCTATTCACTTGACTCTTCTTCGCAACTCATTCCCAATGCGCGTTTATAAGTATCAAGTAATATTTCTTGTTCTTCTCTGTCATCATCGTCCATCTTTCTTAGCCTGACAATCTGTTTCATCACTTTCGTATCCCAACCTTCATCTGCAGCTTTTGCATATACATCACGAATGTGATCTTGCACATCCTTCTTTTCTTGCTCAAGTTTTTCGATTCTTTCTATATAACCTTTTAACTCATCGGCTGTTATTTTTACTGTGTCTTCCATAAAACCTAACTAATTAATCGCTGTCATAGTATGATCAGTTTTTACTTGTACTTCAATAACAGTAATAATATTTTTATCTTTTTTCAAAATCTTAAAGTGAAAACCATACATGGAAAATTCTTCGCCTTCGTCAGGAATGCGTTCTATCTCATTTACAATCATACCTGCTAGAGTTGTAGCTTCTTCATCAGGAAGATTCCAGTGTAACTGTCTGTTAATGTCCCTAATAGTTGATTTTCCTTCGATATGATACACATTGTCAGATATTTTCTTTATAAAATTCTCCGTAATTAAATCATGCTCATCGGAAATTTCTCCAACTATTTCTTCCAATATATCCTCAAGAGTTACAATTCCCTGCAGTGCTCCATATTCATCAACAACAAACGCAAGATGTTTTCTGTTTTGACGGAAGTTGTGTAGTTGCACGCTAAGCGGAGTACTTTCTGGTAAGAAACAAGGTTTTGACATAACTTTGGCAATGTCAACCTCCTCTATTTTATTGTCCTTTTCACGCAAAGCGTTTATTAGATTCTTTACATGAATTACTCCAACAATGTTATCTGGTTCTTTTTGCCATAAAGGTACTCTACTGTGACTGCTGGTTAAAATTTCTCTTATTAATTCTTCTTTATTTCGATCTATATCAAGAGAAAATATGTTTCTCCTATGGGTCATAATTTCCGATATCTCTGTCTCAGCTAAATCAAGTATGCTGTTTAGCATATCCAAATCCTGTTGTAACATGGTTCCTTCACTGCGATGCAGAGTAATCATATTACGCATTGCATCCGCTGCAGATATTACTTCCCTATTCTTATGAAGCCCACATAACTTTAGAATAAGATTGACAATGAACTGAATGCCTAATGTCAATGGAGAAAAAATCCTGACAAAAAACAGTACAAAATAAGTGGAAAATAATGTAAATTTCTCGGGATTTTGCATGGCGTAAGTTTTTGGTAACACCTCGCAAAACAGCAAAATACAAAATGTCATTATAATCGTTGATAGAAAGACGCCTTCACTTCCAAAGAAGTTTATAAGTATTGCTGTGAATAAAGCAGAACAGGTAATGTTAATAATCGTATTGCCGAGCAACATCGTTCCTATTGTTAATTCTTTCTTATTTAACAGGCGATCTATTATCTTGGCCCTTTTGTTACCCTCTAGCTTTAGCTTATTAACACGAGAGCGGCTGATTGAGGTTAGACCTATTTCTGCCCCTGAAAATAAAAACGATAGAATCAATAAAACAAAAATTACCGATAATATTGAAACCAATAACCAATCCATTAAAGTATGATGTTATTGTGACAAAAAACAGAGTTAACTTTACATGTTATAAGAAGCATTCGCAAGTTTGAAGTTTTGTGTAGCTGGACTTTATATTTTTCTAAAATATTTATATACCTTTAATCTCAAAAAATGAATTATAGAGTGTATCACACGCTGCATCCACATGTTTATCCTGAACAATAAGTGGAGGTGTTATTCTCACTACTCTATTATCTAAAACTTTAGTCATTATTAAACCTTTGTCAAGGGATTGGCTAACAATTTTGTCAGCCAAAGGAGCCTTAAGCTCTATTCCTATTAATAGACCCTCCCCACGAATTTCTGAGATTATCCTTGGAAATTCTTCAGCTAACAGTAACAGTTTATCTTTTAGATATTTACTAACCCTTCTAACATGGTCAAAAAAGCCTTCTTTCAGCACTATATCGAGCACTGCGTTACCAACAGTCATGGCAAGCGGATTACCGCCATAGGTTGATCCATGAGTTCCTGGAGTAATCGCTTCTGCTATACAATTTCTTACTAAACATGCAGCTAAGGGAAATCCGTTACCCATAGCCTTCGCGCAAGTTAAAATGTCAGGTTCGATTCCTATATTTTGATAATGAAATAAAGAACCAATACGCCCATACCCGCACTGCACTTCATCAAAGCATAGGATCATTTTCTGAGATTTTGTTATTTCTCTTACTTTGTGAAGGTATTCTACATCCAGTGTATACACTCCGCCCTCGCTTTGTATGGGCTCTAAAAACACAGCGGCTGTTTCATCGCTGATTTTCTCCTCTAGCGCTTTGATGTTATTTCTTGGCACTTTATCAAAACCAGAAAGGAGTGGAGCAAAACCTTCGCGTGATTTTTCATTTCCTCCAGCGGAAATTGCAGCAATACTGCGGCCATGAAACCCTCCTTCAATTGTAATAATGCGGTTGCGCTTTTCTTGCCCTTTTGAATAAAAATAACGGCGAATAAATTTGATTGCAGCTTCTGTTGCTTCAAGCCCGCTTGAGCAGAAAAAAACTTTATCCGCAAAAGTGAGCGTTGTTAAACGCTCAGCAAGCCTTTCTTGTTCGGGAATAGTAAAAATATTAGAGCAGTGCCATAATAAATCCGATTGCTCTTTCAGCTTATCTGCAATATATGGGTGACAATGTCCTAAAGAGGTTGTAGAAATACCCGCAGCAAAATCTAGATATTTTTTGCCATCTTTATCAAAAAGGTATACCCCTTCTCCCCTAACTATAGGAGTTTCAAATCTATTGTACGCATTGACAATGTGATTCATTTAAGTGCTGTAATACTATCTACATTATACTTAAATACTCCCTTAGCACAAAGCTTTTCCTTTGCTAAGTTTTAAGTTGTCGTTAGACTTTTTACATAACCACATTAAACCAGTTCTTGGTAGCGTATTGGATTCAATAGAAACAAAAAAACTACTTGACAAGTTCCTCCAATCCCCTTATTATGATAGTGAAGCTATTCATTTAGCTTCAATCTGTGCAGATTAAACGACGAAAGTATCACGGTTGGCGTCTTATGTTTAATTTTTTGCACTATGTGCACCTTATGTCTT
>JAISAR010000111.1 GCA_031266615.1 Rickettsiales bacterium | reverse complement strand
TTAAAAAGCTTACCATAACTTGGTCACGATTTTCATTAAAGGACAAGTACAGAAAAACTAGAGTATCTACCTTAACTTCCCTAAATTTGCTCATTTTCCCTTAACTTGACGCGTATGGTTAAATAAACTGTGTCAAACCTCCATTTTTTGTTTCTATTTTATTTTTACTTCTCGGTTTGACACACTTTTTTGAACATTCCCCCGAATCCTATGATATTATTTTTTGCAACATTGTTATATACTTCATAAGAAAGCTTCTAACAAACTCCCTCTATTAGTTCATGTTTTTTTATTAAAGTATAACCAAGTTCACTGGCCTTTTTGTTTAAATTCTTCAATACTCTCTCCTTATAACCTCAGTTATGGATTAGAAAAAAGATAAAAGTAGAATTAATAAAGAGGGAAATAGGGTAAACTCGAATATTTTAGCAATAAATTAAGAGGTTACCCATGAAGAAAGATATTACAGAACTTTACTGCTGCGTCGAGGATTTTTGTCGTGCAGTAGATGAAAATTTTGCAAATAAGTTCTTATCAAATGGCAAGAAACCAACAAGAGTACCAGAAATAGCGCACTCAGAAATTCTAACCATAATCTTGTTATATCACCAATCGCCATGTAAAAACTTCAAGGCTTTTTATCTTTGTTATCTTCAACTACTCTATAGATCAGAGTTTTCAAAGATGCCTTCATATCACAGATTTATTGCCTTAAAGCCGAGAGTTTTACGGTATTTAGTATTACTTCTTCAATGGTTCTGCGAACAAGCGAAAATGACAGGTACTTTTTATATCGACACTTCTACAATTGCCGTTTGTCACAAGAAAAGGATCTCTAGGTTTTGATGGTTTAGCAGAAATTGGTAAGAGCACGTATGGTTGGTTTTTTGGCTTTAAATTGCACTTGGTGATTAATGAAATTGGAGAAATTCAATCACTTACTACTAACCAAAGGCAACGTTGATGACAGAAAGCCTGTGCCAACTATAACTAAAAGACTGACTGGACTTTTGTTTGGAGATAAAGGCTATATAAAGAAAGAGCTCTTTGAGAAACTCTTCGATAGAGGCCTGAAGCTAGTCACTAAAGTAAAAAAAGGTATGAAAAACGCACTAATTTCACTTAAAGAGAAGATTTTACTAAGGAAAAGATCGATTATTGAGACAGTCTTTGGTTGTTTGAAAAATAAATTTGAGCTTGAACATACACGCCACAGATCGCCAATAAATTTTTTGGTACATATTTTTTCAACATTCATTTCATATTTCATGCAGTCGAAAAAGCCTTCTATTTCTAAGCCTTACTGTGTTGGTTAATCCATAACTGGGGTTTATACAGTTTCTCATAGTAGTCAATCCCTCTCTCAACATACTCTTGTCCATACTTTAACATACTGTAGAAGATACACGCTAATTTCCTTGCCGTAGCAGTAATCGCTTTTGGTGCTCCTAGCCGTTTCTTTAATCTTCTACAATATGCACCTATTACGCTGTTGCTTCTTGATACACAGTGGGCTACCATGTGATACATACGAACTTTTATTTATAATAATTTTACTATACGGTAAAACTAGCCATATTAGCCCATTTGATCCATATCTACATACGAACTGTTTTACCTAAGCTTATTAAAATAATTTAAATCTTCTATTTTTATAACCTTATTTTTACGCTGCTTGTTCTCACAAATATACGATCTTTTTTCTTTTTAAACAAAGTAAACATTTAAAATTTTTATGACGCTGAGAAATTAAGGTATTGTCTGTAAATTCCAATAGAATTTTTGTATCCGTTCAATATAGAAAATGTTTTTCATGAAGTTTTTTTATCCCTAGTAATTTTAGGTTGCTATTTAATTCTAACTTTTACATAATGCCATAAGTATTTTTTTAGGAGATCAAATGCCAAGAAAAACAGAACGTCATGCTACAGTACTTAATAAGTTACAAAGTGTTATTGAACATACAGATTCTAAAATTGCTGCTGAAAGGCATTTAGCGATTGAAAGATGGGTGAAAACCTACATTGAACAAATAGAGTATTTAGAAGATAGTGAGTGGCAATTCTTATACAACATATTTCGCGATGAAAGTTGCTGGTCGGATACAAAATTAAATAATCACATCCTAGGACAGAAGCTAACTGAGAAAAAAATAGATGAAATAGAGAATCCATTTTGTAGGTATAACATGGCTTGTAGGTATTGTGTGGTAGATAAAATTTATCCGTTCTTTCAAGAGCAATTTGAGTCTTACAAAGGTAGAGTCTCTCCCGGTGCAGTAGACATGGATGGTAATCCTGTAGATGACAAATATATAAGAAGTGATTTGCTTGAGTCTATGGGAAGTTATGATCCTGTATTTAGCTTTTGGATTAATAGAGAATCTGGAACATTAAAGGAATATAATAACGTAGATGGCTTCCGAGAAGCTGTAGATCTTAAATGGAGCGAGGGGGTAGAATATTTCTATAACCTTTTAAGCCGGCAAGAAAGAGAGGAGGAAGCTATTAGTGCAGTTACTACCTTGTCCACTATTCAATGTAACTACAATCGTGCTACCGTTTTAGATTTTTGCCTGTATAAAATGGATGATCCAGCAAAACATGAGCTATTGCTTAAGTTGTTAGAAAAAAATCAAGGAGTATATTCACTTCTTAATGGTTTGATACGTTGGAGTTTTCTTGGTACAGTTCGAGATATGGTGAAGCGCTGGTGCTATGAAGAAGTTTCAGTACCTGCAGACAAAATACTTTCACATCATGATTATGCACTCCTTCTTTCCTCACTTTCAAATGTAATGCTAGAAAGTCCTGAGTCAGGTGTTCAAGCTAGATCAATTACTATGGATATTTGGAGGTGCAATCGCTTTAATGAGAATAAAAAGGCTGCTGTTTTTTCAAATGGTAGAGTCCCTATCAAACGCATGCTTGCTGGATTAATTGTAGATTGGGAGCGCGGTTGTGCTTTAGGTGAAGGTGATACTGGAAAAAAAGACGAGCTGTTAGAGATTTTACAGTTTGCAAAAGAGTATTGTACACAGGAGGATTTTGTGAATTTTAAAAATTATTTAATTAGCAACCTAAAAATGGTTGGTAGACCTGGTATGAAGAGTGGTGTTGATTATGGCAAGCTGGCAGAGGAGTTGTTTTCTGAGCTAGATAAGTTACCTATTCCTCATAGAGGTGGCGGTGACTTTGGTAGCTCTGGTGACCCGCAGTCTATGTTAGGATCTCCTGGCGTTAGCGGTTTATCTGGTTGTAGTAAATAGAGGTGTTTTATGCATAACAATGGTGAAAATATTGGACTGATTAGAAGTTTGTTAAACGGAAATTGCCAAGAGTTTGTAGAAAGGTTTGAATCTTTCTTGGATCAGTGTCCATCTTTTTTGCACTCGGTGGGTAAGGATCGCTTTTTTCCTGCATTCTTTTTTGGTATGTTTGCTACTGCGTTTGATTCTGATGTTGCAGATAATGAAAAAATTTATTTTCGTTTTGACAACAATCCGAATGAACCTAGAAAAGGAAACTTAAAGGTTGCTGTATTAACTAATGACAGAGATAGAAGAGGCTACGGAATTGTAAGATGTTTTACTATTGCCGATAGACAAAATAGTTTTGGTTCAAGATTTAGTCAGCAAGAGAAATTGTGGATAGAGAATAATTTACAACAGCAGAATGTTGCATCACGGGCTGGGCGGTTTGCATGGGAAGAGTATAAAACATTTGCATGGGCAGAAAATCTGGGAGAAGACGAAGAAGAGGAAGCAATAAAATGTGTAAAAATTCGTGAGAGAAACGCATTTACTGGAAATTCAGCATCTCTATGTAATGGCTTTGAAGAGATCACCAGGAACTTTGGTATACAACAAGGTTTTCTGTCAGGTTTATTAGGAGACTTGGCAAGTAATAATGCAGATGATGTTGTTGATACTATTGATGATGTTTTGCAGTACATAATTAATCTCTACAATAGGTATAATCAGCAACTGAACTTCAATAGCAAGGAGTCGGACTATCATGGTTTTTTGTCAGGGTTTTTGATGAATTTTAGGTATCGTCATACAGCTGGTATTTACCTTGAGTTATTTGTGGGGGGTGGATATACAGATATTACTTTTCTTGTACGTGGTGTACAACGATTGATGGATTCTGTTCCTATTATAATTGAACTCAAGGCAGGACAAGCAAGGGATAGATATGCTGATCGAGCATTGGCGCAAGCTGAAAATTACGTTACAAGATGTCCCGTTTCTTCCATATCCATACACACCTCGTCGGAGGATGCTGTTTGTGTAGGATTAAATTTTGATTTAGATAACAATGAACGTTTACAGCTTAGTACTCAAAGCTTTTTGGAAAGAGAATCTTCTTTATTGAAAAGGCTATTTAATGGACCAATAGCCGAAATTGAAGAGAGCGTTAGAGATTATTTACTATACCCAGCGTTTGGTGTACCTGCTGTACCAGGCATTAGAAATAGGGATGGTGTTAGTGCTAGGGATAGGAGAATATTTCTCTATACAACCGGCTTTACCTTTGGGAATGCTACATTTGCAAAGAAAAGAATTATGTTAACAAGAGGAATTTGGGTAGATGTAACCAAACACTTATTCCATTATCACAATGACGATAAAATGCTAGACCTGCAAGGAGGGGTTACACAGATAAATGTTGGAAATCGTGCCTTGACCATGATTTTACATGCATTATTAGGAAGAGAGGAAAGGGTTATTATACTTAATATACGTCATGTACTAGCAACTCACCAATTTCCAGAACGAGGCCTAGATCTATCACGTTGGCCAAACGCTAGAGTGTATGAGGTAGTATGTGGATTGGACCCAACAAGAAGAGCCGAGGATGATCTTGGTTTAACTGTTGGTGTAACACCATTTGACTCACCTGCCCTCTATTTACAAAGTAAAGTAGGTGGATCTTTTCTAGGTGAATTTTCACAGATAGGTGGTGTCAGTAACGTGCACAGCACTGCAGATATAATGATGAATACTGGTTGGCAAGTACAAAATCGTCATGCACAAATATTTCAAGCAATTTCTAATGTGCTATTTCCGTTAAGGTGGATAGTAAATAGGGATAACGCTAGAGAGGCTGGATTTCATTCCATACTGCATGGGTTATTTTACGCCTGTGATAATCCAGCTAGGGTAATTATTGAATTTCAACTGGGAGGAGGAGAGAGATTAGATCTGGTATTATTACGGTCTCCAGATAGTAGAGATGGTGTTCACCCGATAGGAATAGAGTTAAAGTTTTCTGGTACTGGTGAATTACAGAGTAAAAAGCGGGAAGCAAATAACCAACTAGATGATTATATGCATTGTAGAGGTTATAAGCGTATTACCGATGGAGACACAGTAGTTTTATCGTACGCTATATGGAATGATCGTGCGCAGAGGCCAGATACTCTTATATCAGTTAAGGATGTTCTTCGTATAAAGGACAACTTAGGACATAGTTCTGCAGATGATCTTCCTGGCAGATGAGGGTTATTGAGAATTTACATATCAAATTAGGTGTACAATAGATTATACTGGCCAAATTTATATGGCAGTTTGCACTAAATTCCCGAGTTTGTCTGGAAACGATCTTGTTGAATAGCAAAGATAACAGGCTCAGGGTTACATGAAGTTACAGTAAGAGAATACAACTCTCTAAAAAATATGAAAGTTAGAAAAATTATACTTGTATTGGCTTTTATTCATGCTAATTATTGTACATAATGTATTCATAGATTGAGGAGGGAGTATGGTGTTAGAGTATATTTTAAAGAATGAGCAGGTTTGTGCAAATGGTAGGTTAGCTACTGAAGAACAGCATACGGAGCGTTTTGGTCAGCACACTCTTGAAGAAAGCACATCATCGTTAAGTCAAGAACAAACTGATGACTGGAATGAGTCCATTGTTGAAGATAAAAATACTGTTGTTGAAAGTTATTTTATTCCAGAAAATTCAATTTTAATGAATTTAGCAAATCTGTTAACTGAGAGCGAAAAAGTTTCAATTGATGAATTTCATGACAAGATGGAAAGTATAATGAAAGGGTTTCATGAAAATAGATACGAAAATTCTGCAAAGGTAACTCTAGAAAAGATGGAACGTTTAATAGATGAATATTTGAAAAGAAAAATAAAGCTAAATTTACGCTGTGATCAATATGAATGCACTGTGTCAAATTTTGTATTCAAAAAAATAATTGATATTGCTAATGCCAGTAGTGTTGTGCGTATAACGCCTACTACTAGATCACGGTATAAAAATGATAGAGAAGAGGCAATAGATGAGTGGGAAGAAGCTTTAGAACCTTTATTCAATATTGTCAATAAGCTACTATCAGCAGGTGCAAAAATAGAGTCTGATTTTTACAATGATAGAATGATAGATGAAATTATGTGGGGAAGTGATGAGCCTATTTTTACAGAGTGTAAAAAAATTAAGGACAAACTGAAAAGTATCGCATATGAAGGTTTAATAAATAAGAATGAACAAGTTCAAGATGATGATCTGCAAGTAGAAGTAGATAATAATCTTGTTCTTTTTAGGTGGCCACAAAACAGTATTGTTGAAGTTGGAAAGGTTATGAATAGTAAGGTGAATGAAAACTTTAGTATAGAAAGTAGCATCCTGCAGATTGGAGAGAGTATAGTAAGAGTTGAAAATGTAGGAGGAAAAAGAAATTATACAGATGTCTTAGGAGGTGGTATTGAAATGTCCTTTACCACTGAAGTAGGCGAGGTTATACCAATCTCCACTAATAGATAGACAAATAGTAAAAACTATAAATAATTGAGGCTAGAAAGAATAAACATGAATTTTATGGCAGGAAAAAGTAAAGCAATAGGAGAAGAGCTGTACA
>JAISAR010000012.1 GCA_031266615.1 Rickettsiales bacterium | reverse complement strand
CCCTTATGAGATATTTTAGCTCTAATATCTCATATTATAAAGATACAAGTGTCGGAGCACTGGGATGACACCGTCTGTTACGCAAATTACCTGCTAATTGCAATGTTCGTACAGCTGTGCGTCACGCGCTGGAATGACAAAAAAATGAGGCACTGGAATGACATCGTGAGGGTTGGAAGACACCGTCATAAAGTGAAATGAGATCCCAGTTGTGTACTTGGATAACAGGAAGTGATAAGAACACAAAATAAACTAGTGAATTCTTGAAAAGTATATAAAATTTAAGTTTAAGCAAAGAACATGGCAGTTAGACTTATTCCAGACAATCTCGATATCAAATTTAGTAAGTATAGAAAGTTGACTGCACTCATTAGTATTATTCTGGTCATTTTTTCGATACTCACTGTTGTGCTACGAGGAGTGAATTTAGGTATAGACTTTACAGGGGGAATTTTGATGGAAATAAAATCTTCAAGTGAAGATCGTACCATTCTTGATGTATTGAAAGAAAATGGCTTTACGGTGCAGAGTTCAAAAGCAGGTGACAATTTAGTCATGCGTTTTAAAGAGGAAGGAGATGAAGATAAAATTAAAAAGATAAAAAGCATACTAGAAGAAAAGCTAGGTGGCTCGATAAGCTATCGTAAGATAGACTATGTTGGTCCACAAATAGGCTCAACACAGATATTTGAAGGAATATTATCCATGTTGATTGCAATCGTTGGAATATTTTTCTACGTTTGGCTCAGGTTTAATTGGCAATGTGGGTTTGGTGGAATAATCGCACTGGTCCATGACGTGATTTTAACCGTCGGTTTTATTAGCTTGACTGGCATTGAGTTTAATATCTCATCGGTTGCAGCTCTCCTCACTGTAATTGGTTATTCAATCAATAATTCAGTAGTTATATACGACCGAATTCGAGAATATCAAAAAGGTGGTAAAGACAGGCATATGAGTGAAATGGTAGATGCAAGTATTAACGCTACATTGTTTCGCACTGTCTTAACCTCGGGTACGACCCTGCTTGCTGCTCTTCCTTTGACGTTAATTTGTACAGGCGCAGTCAGAGACTTCAGCTTGATTATCTTTTTTGGTATTGCAATTGGCACTTGTTCTGCAATATTTATCTCTGCTCCTATATTGACCTGCAGAGCTTTAATAAGCAGATTCGCGGTATAATATCAACTTATTATCTCTTATAGTGAAATGGAAATATCTCAGAAAACTCATTCCAAGTAATGAATGGGACATGGAATGAGTGTTAACGCTGGCCTGTACGTCATTGATTAGAAAGTTTCCTATTTTAACTTGAGGTATTTGAACCACTCCGGCTCTTATTTGACCTTTTGCAGTTTCATATATTTTAAAATCTCGAATATTCTGCAGATTAATACCAGCATTTACTGCATCTTTTTGCGATAGAACAATATCGGTTGCACCGGTATCGAGCAAGAACGTTATGCTACGACCATTAACTTGAGCTTGAATATAAAAGTGTCCATCATATGATTTCGTAAATTCGATACTTCCACTATTTTGGATCCTTCCCTTATATGGTAAAAAAGTGCTGAGAAATCTGTTGCTTAGTTTTTCTCTTTGCGAATCGATAAACATTGCGGTGATAACTATTATCAGTAGCCAAATAACTAGATTTTTTACCGCGTTCATATTGTTAAAATTTGAAGCTATTACAATAAATTTTAAAGATTAGCGTTAAAAGTCATTATTAAAAATAAGTAAATTTTATTGTTTTAGTACAATATTTAATGTACACTTTAAGGAAATGCATTTAGCTTAAGTTTTATGTCAGAAGCAAGAAATCTAATTTTCGCAGCTGTCCTTTCCGTGTTAATTATGGTATCTTGGCGTGTTATTTACGATAATTTTCTTAATATAGACCAAGGCCATCCATCAATTGAAAATATTGAACACATAGAATCTTTCAACGATCTTGCTCCTATAATACATCAAAACCGTTCCGAAATTATTAATTCTACTCGAGAACAAAGGATTAGCTTGACCAATAATATGGTTAAAGGGTCGATTTATTTAAAAGGTGCCAGGTTTGATGACCTAATTTTAACTAATTACCATCTAGAACCAAATTCTTCTTCTCTGCAAGTGATGCTACTTTCACCTGCGGAATCAGAAGATGTATATTTTGCGGAATTCGGATGGCTGGATCCAAGTGGTAAAACTAAAGTTCCAGATTCCAAAACGCTCTGGCAGGCAGATAAAAACGAACTTACTAATCAAGAGGCAATCAATTTATTTTGGGATAATAAAAATGGCATTTTATTTAAGATGAAAATTAGCCTCGACAATAACTACATGTTTAAAGTTGAGCAAATTATTGAAAATAATACGAAGGATAATGTAATTTTGGCCCCTTATGGTAAAATTAACCGTAAGCGTGGTGATATCAACGAATCTTATTGGATATCACATGAAGGAGTAATAGGTGCATTTGATAACAAACTGGAGGAATGGACATATAAAGATGTTGCCAAGAAACACTTAATAAAAGCAAACACAAGTGAAAAGAATTGGTTTGGTTTTGCTGACAAGTATTGGCTTACAGCTATCATACCTGAAAAATCTGATAAAATAAATGTAGGGATTAGACATACGAACGTTAATAACATTGATAAATTTCAAGTAGATTTTATTAGGCCTTACAAGAGTATACTTCCTGGTACAAGTGTTTCTAATGTGAATTATTTTTTTGCTGGAGCAAAAAAGTTGAATTTACTGGATTCTTATAAAAGTACTCTAGGTATCCCTTTATTTGACAAAGCTGTAGATTTTGGCGTTCTTTACTTCATAACCAAACCAGTGTTTTTGCTTCTTGAATACTTTAACTTTATTTTGAGAAATTTTGGTTTAGCAATATTGTTGCTAACTTTAGTAATCAAACTTTTAATGCTGCCTTTATCTAATAGGTCGTATGTTTCAATGTTCAAAATGAAAAATTTACAGCCTGAAGTGGCTCGTATAAGAGAGTTATATAAAGATGATAGTTTAAGACAGCATAAGGAGATAATCGCATTGTACAAAAAAAACAACGTAAACCCAATGTCAAGCATCCTTCCTATGGTGGTACAAGTACCGGTGTTTTTTGCTTTGTATAAAGTATTATTTGTTACTATAGAGATGAGACACGCTCCTTTTTATTTATGGATTAAGGATCTTTCAGCTCTTGATCCAACAAACATTTTTACATTATTTGGGTTATTTAATTACAATTTCCCTATTTCTATAGGTATTTTGCCTATAATTTTAGGTGTTACCATGATAATTCAGCAGAAGATCAGTGAAAAAGATCAGATCAGCAGAGATGATGTCCAGGTGAACGTTATGAGATTTTTACCTTACATTTCTATCTTCATTTTTTCCTCTTTTCCTGCAGGTTTGGTAATATATTGGATATTCAGTAATGTCATGACTCTAATTCAACAATCATTAATAAAGTTATTTTTAACAAGAAAAGGAGGGATAAATGTCGAAAATACTAATAGTTAATTCAATTTACTATACTGAAATAGCAAACCTTTTACTTGAAGGTGCAACCGATAAATTAAAAGGCAGCAGCGCAGGTTACGATGTAATTGAGGTTCCCGGTGCATTTGAAATACCGGCTGCAATTCTTTTTGCGGTCAAAAGTGGACACGTTAATTATGATGGTTATTTAGCTCTTGGGTGCGTAATTCGTGGTGAGACTGATCATTATCAGTATGTCTGTAAGGGAGTAATTGAAGGCTTAAATGAAGTTGTTATGCGTTATGCAGTACCTCTTGGTATGGGTGTCATTACCGCTGACAGCAAAGATAAAGCTTTAGTGAGGGCTGATAAGAACAGAAAGAACATCGGTGGCCATGCAGCTTCAGCTGTTTTGCACATGATAGATTTATACAAAAAATTAAGCTGATGGAGGAGGAACCTACAGACAAAGGATGGCGTATAAGAAGAAGTACAGCAAGGTTTCTTGCTGTGCAGGTTGCTTACTCAAATATTTTTATAGGTTACGACAAAAGCATTTTTGAGCTGGAAAATTGTGAGCTTAGGGACTATGTAAACAAGTTAGCAGATATATTTGAATGTGAAGAGTTTGATTACCAATTCTTAGAGGAGCTGTCATGTAAGGTTATAAAAAACAGTAGAGAACACGATAAAACAATAGAGCGTTATTTACATCCAAGTTGGTCTCTTTCGCGGTTAAATCTCTTAAGCTTATCAATTTTGCGTGTTGCAATGTGTGAATTAGCTAATCGTGATACACCCGCTCCAGTTGTTATCAATGAGTATACCAACATTGCATCTGATTTGCTTGATAAACCAAGCGAAGTTGGTTTCATTAATGGACTATTGGACAAGGCAAAAGATGTGGTTAAACTAAATAAAAGTACTTGACAGGTTTTTTTGATGGCATGTTGGTATCTGAGCATTATAGGCAGTAAGAAAGGAGAGTTGAGTGATGAGAGTAATACAAAAGGTCTTTTATATTCTTTAAGATCTGTGGTAGACTGACAAAGATTGTTTAATTATAAATAGTAAATGATAAAAGAAGAGAAATCGAAAGCAATTTTTGAGGTGGAAGGAGCAGTAACTGCTTTATTACCTGCAGCAGAATTTAGAGTGAAGCTAGACAACGAACATGAAATCATTTGTCATGTATCGGGAAAAGTCAGAAGAAGTAAAATACGTATTGTTATCGGAGATAGAGTATTAGTGGAGATGAGTATTTACGATAGGAATGCGGAAAAGGGTAGGATAATTAGAAGGCTTAAAGGTACAAGTGACAGAACGATCTCTAGATAATCTTATTCTTGCCTCGTTGTCAGAAAGGCGTGTAGCCCTACTAAAACAAATAAATATTAAGCCAGGTTTAATTTTGCCAGCAGATATAGACGAAGCTCCTTTAAAAAAGGAACTCCCGAAAGATTACTCAATCCGTATGGCAAAAAGCAAAGCTGAAAAAATACAAAGCTCAAATCCAGATTATTTTGTGCTCGGTGTTGATACGGTTGTTGCTTGCGGTAGAAGGATATTGCTCAAAGCTGAAAATGTTGAGCAAGCGGAAAAGTGCATTCGTTTGTTATCAGGAAGAAGGCACAGAGTATACACCAGTGTGTGCCTACTCACTCCCGATCGATCCAAGCAACATATTAGAACCGTGGTCACGATAGTGAAATTTAAATGTCTAAGTGAACAAGAAATTAAATATTATTTAGCATCAGAAGAGTGGAAAAATAAGGCAGGAGGGTGCAACATACAAGGCCTTGCTGGAATGTTCGTATTGTTTCTACGTGGTTCCTACTCTTCCATTATAGGGTTACCATTACATGAAACCTATTGTTTGCTGAGTAATTATTTTAACCTCAATTTATATTGACACACCTTTATCTTTTTCTTGTTGTTGCTTGATATGTTCAGTCCAAAGTAATTTTCTGTTCCTGTTTGCTAGTGCAATTCTATTGCGATCATGACTGTTAGTGTGTTCTACTAAAGTATCTTCTCTTTCTGCTTCTATTACCCCAGTTTTCAGTTGTTCTTCATCTCTTGCTAGCAATTTAGACAGTTCGCTATTTTTATCTATAGTCAGATTAGTGTCACTATTTTCTCGTTTTGCCACTGTTTTTATGTCTGTTGAACTGTCTTGCAGCAGTTTATCTTCTAATAAACGTTCTCTAGTTTGTTCGCTCATTCCTTCCTGAGTCACTGGTCTTAGTGGAAACTTCTGAGTTTCTTTGTCCAACTTACTAGTAAATTCTATAAGTGGAGTGTCATCACTTTGTTCAACATTTATTAGGTTTGCTTTTGACTGCTTAGGATTTACCTGAGATTCATCATGGCTAGCATGAATTGGAGATGAAGAGCTGGAGTTACTTTGTCTAGCGTTTCTTCTGTTTTCCTTCCATTCTCCGAATGCTTTACTTATTTTTTGAAAATTCCTCTCTTCCTCTTCGGGTTCTTCGCCATTCCTGCGAGAATTTTTCTGTGGTTGAGTGTCATCACTTTGTTTAACATCCATATTTCCACCAGTGCTAACTGGAGATGAAAGTCTATCACTATCGTTCTCTCCTTTTTCTACAATATTACCCTGACTATATTTTTTGGATAATTTTTCCTCTAGGGCGTCCAGATTTTGGTTGTTTTCTTTACCTTCAATCTTATCCTTTAGCCATTTGTATATTGATTTGTCTTCTTTTATTTTTTCTAAAACGTTCTCTGTGAATCGCTTTTGCGCCATATCAGTTGCGTTAGAGCTTAGTTCACTTTGCCCATCATCTTGGTGGTCTAAGCCCCCTTGCTCATCGAAAACATCTCTTTTGAGTGAACTAGTTCTAGGTGGCGGTGAAGGAGGAGTTTTTTTGTTCTGAGAATTTTCTTCAAAAAGCGATTGAAGGTTATAAACTTTATCTCCTGAATTTTCTTTTCGCGCTGCTTGTCTACGCTCGTGCTTTTCTTTAGCTTCTTGAGAATTGATTTCATTATCAAAATCTTCACTATGTAAGAATTCAATTTCTGCTCTCCACTCAAGAATCGAAGCTACATCATTTAGCGGTGGCTTATTTCCGTTATTACCTAACTCCTTAGCATCTTTAGACTTAAATGTACCTTCAACTTTTTTTAATGCGACATCTTGTATTGGTGGCGCAAGCGCAGCGCTTTTTACTTGCAGGGCCTCCTCAGCAACTGTTTCTTTTTCTCCAGACGCAGTGTATCCAAACGTGGTGAATGTAGGGCTGTCATACCGTTCATCTTTTTGCCTATTATCTTGATTGTGGCTTGCAGGCTCGGCAGAAGTTTGCTCACTGACAACATTTCCTTTAGATGGAAGCAAGCTAGTTGGTGGCGGTGGAGGAGAAGTCTGAGACCCAGCCTCTTGAGTTGTATTGGCAGCTTTGTTTTCTTGAATAGGTTTCTCAACATCCTTTTTTATTGCAGCTTCGAATGATGGCTTATTCACTTCTTTCCACCTTCCTTTTGCTAATACTTCATATAAGTATAAATTGCCTATTTTTACATCTTTGTTCGCTCGTAGCTGTTCTTCATTGACATCATGACCTCCAATACGTTTTACAGAACCATTAGCATTAATATTAATTGTGACAGTACACTTTTCCCCATTTACATACCAATTTAGCGTCATTTCGTATGAACCATCGGTTACGACATAATGTCTTATTTTTCTTCCTCCTTCCTCGGCAACAAAACCGTGCATTCCGCTCTTTCCATCGCTATGCAACGTTGAAAACCCAGAGATTCCGTTCTTCTGACAAAAATCACTATTTAAAAATTCGCTGATTTTGAACTCTTTTTTGTTGTCTTCCAGCGTAATACTTGCGTGGTTACCGTATATTTTAACACCATCCTCTTTAACACCACCCTCGATATAACCTTTCAACTTTTCTCGAACTTCACTTTCGAGCTTTCGTTTAGCCTTATCTCCAAGCTTTTGCGCAGCTTCCTTTGTCTTATCGAGCTCTTTTTGCAGAACTTCATAAACTTCATCTTTTTTCTGATTGGTGCCACGTTCTATTAAAAACTTTGCTGTATAAAAACCAACCACGGCGTTGTAAATTGATCCATCTTTTGCTTCATTAGATAAAAATGGAAGATTTTCATCTTCTTTTATCTCTTTGGACAAAGACGAAAAATTTTGAATGAACTCATGATAACTGCGTTTTTGTTGTGTATTTTCAGCGTTCATATTCTTCCTCACTAATAACCCTCTGCCTTTAGCTTGTTAGCTAATATAATTATTATGGGAATTAGTTGAATTTCTATTAAAGGAGGGTGTATCCAGTTCCCATTACACAGAAAGCGGACAGACAATAGTGGAAAAAAGTTACCCAATAGAAACAAAAAAACTACTTGACAACCTTCGCCGTTACCCTTATCATAAGACTAAAGCTATTATTTATCTTCAGTCTGTGCAGATTAAATGACAAAAAAACTTAGCATATTTGGCGTCTCATGTTTAATTTTTCGCACTATGTGCACTGCATGTCTTTTTAAAACTTCTGGTTTTTTACCTACACAAGCTCAAACGCGCTTATAAGTCGTTTAAGACATCAAAAACGCCAATA
>JAISAR010000011.1 GCA_031266615.1 Rickettsiales bacterium | reverse complement strand
TTAACGTTTAAATTTAGATCAGTTGCGGTTTAAAAGCAGCTAGATTAGACGTTTAGAATAAAAAAACGCCAATTTATAAAGTTAATATGAATAACTAGCCACCAACGGGGCTTCTTTTGTCTTTTTTTCCATTTAGTAAATTTCTTAAGCTAGATAAAACTGGGAAGCGTTTGACGCTGGCTTACTATACAACCATACTTATCAAGGAATCCATAGCTATGTTTGCCTTTTACTGCCAATTCACTATACTTATTCGGTAGGATCTAGTTTGATTAAATGCATAAAATATTAGTAAGGAGTAACCATAAGCCTTTAGTTGGGAAAATCAAGGTTAATGGTTCAAAGAATGCTATTTTACCAATAGCAGCAGCAAGCCTATTGAGTAGTTCTTCAGTAACTTTGCATAATGTACCTGATCTAATTGATGTGCATCTGATGTCTGAGCTGCTCAAAAGTCTTGGGGCAAAAGTAAACTTTTTGTACAACAAAGACTATAAAGCAAATCATACTTTAGAAATTAACTGTAGCAATATTAATAATCATGTGATACCGCATAAAACTGCAAATAAACTGCGAGCATCTTTTTTAATGCTAGGTCCAATGCTTAGCAGATTCGGCAAGGCGAGAACAGCATTTCCTGGTGGGTGCAACATTGGAAAACGTCCTGTCGACATGCACATCAAAGCGTTAGAAAAAATGGGGGCTAAAATTGAAATTGACGGCTGTAATATAATTGCAACGGTGAAAGGAAAGCTACAAGGGAGAGAAATTACATTCGAAAAAATAAGTGTTGGTGCAACGGAGAACATAATAATGGCAGCAACACTTGCAGAAGGAATAACAATAATAAACAATGCTGCAACAGAGCCGGAAGTTCTGGATCTAATAGAGTTCTTGAAGAAAATGGGTGCTAATATTGAGATTGGCAATAAAAAGATCACAATAAAAGGAGTTGAGACATTAAACGGATGTGTCCACAAAATAATATCAGATCGCATAGAAGCCGGTACATACGCACTAGCTGCTATAATAACTGGTGGTAAATTGATGTTAGAAGGAATAAATCTATCTGATATAAGATGTATTGCAAATGAATTGGAGGCTATAGGAGCTGTGATTGAACCGCATGGCGAAGGTATTGTTATTTCCAGAAAAAATGGCTCTATTAAATCTGCTAACGCTGCAACAGATTCATACCCTAACTTTCCTAGTGATATGCAGCCACAACTAATGTCTGCAATGTGCGTCGCTGATGGGATATCAGTAATTGAAGAAAACATTTTTGAAAACAGATTTGCACATGCAGATGAATTGAGAAAGTTAGGTGCTAATATTAGCATTGAGAAAAGCAAAGCTATTATAAATGGAGTAAAAAGCTTGTCTGGAGCTAATCTATATGCTACTGATTTAAGATCAACGGCAGCCTTAGTGCTTGCTTCTTTGGTAGCTAGTGGAGAAACTACAATAAATAACTCACATCATTTATGGAGAGGATATGAAGCAATGCACGAAAAACTAAATTCGTGTGGAGCTGATATCTCCATTTCATCTTGAGGATATGTTATGAATAAGGAATATTATTCAACTAAACGAGTCACAGTAAAAGAAATAGATGAAATTCTATATGAGGAACATAAGGTATTAGATCATGGATTTATTCGAGTAGTGGATTATATGGGCTCTGATAGTGCTATAGTTCAAGCCGCTCGTGTTTCTTATGGAAAAGGAACAAAACAGATAAGTCAAGATGAAGCGCTTATAAAGTATTTAATGAGGCATCACCACACAACTCCGTTTGAGATGTGTGAAATTAAGTTTCACGTGAAACTTCCAATTTTTGTTGCAAGACAATGGATAAGGCATAGAACTGCAAATGTAAATGAGTATTCGGCAAGATATTCAATACTTGACAATGAATTTTACATACCAAAGCCAAAACAGGTTGCAAAACAATCTGATAATAATAAACAAGGCAGTGGTGAAGCTTTTGACTCACATACATCGAAAGAAATAATAGATTCTCTGACAAATGACTCTAATTTAGTATATTCTCATTATGAGAAATTTATTCAGCAGGGGCTTGCAAGAGAAATTGCCAGAACCAATCTAATGCTTAATTACTACACGCAATTTTATTGGAAGATAGATCTGCATAACCTTCTTCATTTTTTGAAGCTTAGAGCTGACAAGCATGCTCAGTATGAAATTAGAGTCTATGCGGAAGTTATGTTGGATATAATAAAAAAGTGGGTCCCAATGGCCTACAGCGCTTTCGTTGAATATTGCTTAGAATCGGTTTGTATTTCAAGAACTGGTCTAGAGATAGTTCGTAAATTAATTAAAGGAGAAAATGTTACTAGAGAAGAAAGCGGAATTGGTAAAAGGGAATGGGACGAGCTGATGTTTATACTCGATAAGAAATCTTGAAGATAAAAATCTGTCGCATAGTTGTTATTTACATAGCGCGTGATGGACATCTGTACGAAACTTAAAGGGTGTCATTCCAGCGCGTGACGCTGGAATCTAGTAAAAAAAAAGAATGGATCTCAGTGTCTGGGCACTGGGATGACAGTAGAAAATCTAATTCCTTATAATTCTCGTCCGCTAAATTGAATCTAGCCCTTTATATTACACTAACTCATCACTTTTATAGAACATCTCATTAAAATCATCTAAAGTTCCAAAATCCTGATCTTTGATAAACAGATGATCATCAATGATATATGCTTTATCAAGAGTAAATGGTTCGTAATGATGGTTATGAGCTGGACTAACAATTTCGTTATATAAAACCATGATTTGCTCATAGCTATATTCTTTACTCACATGGTATTTGTCACGTACGGTATCATAAAAATTCTTTACATCGTCATACGTAACTTGTAGTTCTACCTTATACTTTCCCATTTCAATAGGTCCACCTGTTTTTATTTTTAAGGGGTGTTGCAGATAATCTTCCTCTTTATCATCCTTCATGCTGTCTATAACACTTGTTATGACAACTTCTTCTTGTTCATCCTCTTTACTTAAAGATAACTCTTGAGTTGACGCTTTCGATGAAGAGTCTTCTTGAAACTCTACGGTCGTTGATTTTTGGTCCTCATTTTTTGCTTGTGAGTTATCACTATCTTTCATATCATTATCGTCTTCTTCAATTGCTCTTTTCTTTCTAGACTTGGCTTCACTTTCTACTATAACTTCTTCGTTCATTTGCTCATTATCAATTATAGCTTCAGTATCTGATTGACTCATCCAGCCATCATTTCTCTCTAGACTATGAGATAATTCTTCAGGTAACTGACTATCACCAAAATACTGATTCTTGGTGCTTAAGTTGCTTGCATAAGAATTGAAGTCAAACATTGGATAAAATCCACTATCAAGATCAGAATAGGAACTTTCGTTCAGCACAAAAAATAAATCGCTGTAATCGAGCAGCATATCATAACTAGAACTAACACAATGTAGATACTCATTGCCTTCATAATCTGCTATGTAGTATTTACTCGAATCGAGAGGTATCTTATCTCCTTTCTCTCCATCAAGTTGCAAAATTACCGCTGAACGTCCATCACCTACGTCGTGACCTTTTATCACTTTAAATATTTTAATCTCCTCTTTTTCTATAAGTTCTTTTAATTCTTCGTTCTTTTGATCTAATTCTTCTTCCGCCTGTCTTTTCTCTCTTACTAACTTCGCCTCTTTCTCGGCAATTTCACTTTGTATCTTTAAAAATATGTCTTGCGTAGCTAAGCCGTTTGTGTTGCTTAGAAAGTTATCTAACATATTTGATGCAATTGGTGACAATTCACCATGATCATCAAACCTTTTTTCTTGTGCCTTATCATAGTGACTTGGATTATAAATTACAGCTAGAGGATAAAAGCCATAGTCTGCGATTGCTCCTTCATCCAATGATAGCTCCATTGAAAATCCGTAGTGATTAAGTGGAAGGTTAGAAGTTAAAGATCTGCCATCATCACTTTTAACATATAGCTCATCTCTGCCATAATACCCACCATATTTATTGTAATAGATATAAAAATTCTCATGATTGAGATCTAAGTAGCTATCCAGGTTATCAAATTTAACTGCACCGCCAAGCTTCTCGCGCAAAAGATTTTTGCTTTCATTTGTAAGCTTTATACGCGCAGAAAAGTGGGATTGACCTGCTATAGGCTCACTTTTTTCTATCTCAAAGTTCAAAGTAATTTTATCGTCAACCATAAATGGCCTCCACAAGTTATGTAAATCTATTAATTTATCAATTATATGGTGTGTACTATGAAAAATATGTTAAATATTAAGATCTTTTTTCTACGTATAGTTTTTCCAATTTATCTGTATTGTTAAAGGTTACAGACTCATAAAAACAGTGCTAAACTTAGGCTGCCATGACAAAGACAGTTGACGTATTACTACCACTTCCAATCGATCAATCATTTTCATATGCAGTTGAAGAAAATACTGAAATTTCAATTGGGGATTACGTGGTGGTGCCATTTGGCAAAAAGCGTTTAATTGGAATAGTTTGGAAATATAGTGACAAGAGTGATCGAGAATTAAAATTTATCGAGCAAAAGATCAATCTACCAAGCGTTAGACCAAAATTGACTGCATTTGCAGAATGGGTTGCGCAATACAATTTAATACCTATTGGTATGCTTGCAAAAGTAATAATGGGAGGAGTGTTAAAAGTAAACCAAATAGACAAACTGGTTTGTGTTGAAAAAGATCAGGAAATAAGTGAGATAAGTTGCCAATTAAGCCCTGAGCAGCAGATAGCTAGTGACAGAATAATAAGCAATTTGAACGAATACTCAGTGACTTTACTTGACGGTGAGACAGGATCTGGGAAAACGGAAGTTTATTTATCTGTGATTGCGAAGTTAGTTGAGACTGTAAACGACGCTCAAATTTTAATTCTCCTGCCCGAGATTGTTTTAACTTCACAATTGGTAAATCGTATTCGCGGTCAGATATCAAGAAACCTAGCTCAGTGGCACTCGGGGCTCACTCCAAAAACTCGCAGAAATAACTGGCTTGATATAGCAAATGGAAATGTACAAATAATTATTGGGGCACGGTCAGCACTTTTTTTACCTTATAAAAACTTAAAATTGATTATCGTTGATGAAGAGCATGATTCATCTTTCAAGCAAGAACAGGGGATTATATACAATGCTCGAGATATGGCGATAATCTTAGCCAAAATTGAAAATATTCCAATAATTCTGTCGTCAGCAACTCCACTGCTTGAAACGATTCATCATGTTAAAAATGGGAATTACAATCACGTGAAGTTAACTAAGCGATTCGGTGGTGCAGCATTGCCACTCATTAAAGTAGTGGACATGAGAAACAACAAACAATGGATTTCCGATGAGCTTTTCGAGTGCATAAAACAAACCATAGAGAAGAAACAGCAGGTTATGCTTTTTCTAAACCGCAGAGGATATGCACAACTGGCAGTTTGTAAAAAGTGTGGATACAAAATTTCCTGCTTAAATTGTGCCATTTGGCTTACATACCACAAGAAAAAGAACGCCCTCTTGTGCCACCATTGTTTTTATCAATTAAAACTCCCAGAAAAATGCTCTAATTGCCAAAGTGAGCAGTCATTATCCCTTTATGGTGTAGGAATTGAAAGGTTGCTTGAAGAAATGGTCAAACTAATACCAAACGCAAAAACTGCAATTATAAGCAGCGATCAGAAGTCGGTTAGCAACGTCATTGACTTAGTGTTGAAGGAAGAGGTGAATATTATAATCGGCACACAAATAATTGCTAAAGGACACAATTTTCCTAAATTGACCTTGGTTGGTATGATAAATGCGGATTTGAGCCTCGAAAATTCTGATCTGAGGGCAGCAGAAAAGACATATCAGTTATTGCACCAAGTTGCAGGGAGATCTGGAAGGTTCAACGAAAAAGGGACAGTAATAGTACAAACCAATAATCCTGAAAGCTCAATAATAAAAGCACTGCAGCATCAAAAAAGGGACGCATTTTATGAAATTGAACTTAAGTCAAGATGCGGAGCCAAAATGCCACCGTTTAGTAGGCTAATAGCACTTATAATTTGCGGTAAGAATCAAATTGAAACACAAAAAGCAGCAAATGGGATAGCAAGATTCTTGCATAACCAATGTTTAAAAGAATTCGAAATTCTTGGACCATCGCCAGCAGCAATAAATTTTTTAAATAATAAGTATCGGTATAGGATATTACTAAAGATACACAATAAACATAGTCTATCCATGCAGAGAAAGCTGAAATGCTGGATTAAAAGTTATAACTTGAGTTCGAGCATTGCAGTAACAATAGATGTTGATCCTGTGAGTTTTTTTTAACAGGTTTGTTGCAGAACGTTAATTTAAAATTGGACAACATTCATAGAAATTATCACAAATTACATTAATTTTTTAACCAAAAGCTTGACTTTCAGCAGAATTTATTGTATTATTAATACACAATATGATCAAAATAAGGAGGATCGTATGACTGATGATTTAAATTCAATAATTCGTAAAATAAAAGATGGTCAACAAGGAATTGAAGACTTAAAGTCTTTCCTTCAACCAAAAACAGTTAACGAAACACCTACTGACACAAAAGAGATAACTGTTGATAGAAGCACGTTTGCGCCTGCTTTACAATGCTCTAAAACCACAAAAGAAGCGGTGATACACGAAATTCTGCTTCATTTTGTGCAAAGTCTTGATAAGCAACCACTAGAAGATGTGATGAAGCATTTGGAAAAAGCTATAGGAGATAGAATATATGCAAAAAACAACCCAATAAGCAATCCAAACGAAGAGTTTCGTACTCACATGAACTTTAAGGGTGAGGGAGGCAATACATTATTGCACCAAGCTGTTGGAGATAATAACATTCAGGCAATAGAGGTCCTTTTTAACTATGATATCAATCCTTTGATAAAGAACCAAAAAGGTGAAATTCCATTAGATTTAGCTCAAGGAAAAACAAGAGAAACGCTTGTTAAAGGTATGAGAAAACAAGCTGACTCGAAGAAGTGGAGCGCTGTATGCAATAGTTCATTTGGCGTTATACCTGGCGTTTTTCTTGGTGTTGGACTGGGTGTTGGTAGTGCTTTAGCAAGTCCGTCGATGGCTATCATGTTGGGCGCAATAGCAGTATCTACTCTCGTTGCTGGAATAGCGGTTGGGCTGCTTATATATTTCTCGAGTCATGACTATAAGCAAGCTAAAGCGATAGAAAAGGCTATTAATTCTGAGCCTTCTTCTGTCAATAATGGGGTGTCTTTTACGTCTGCAAATGATAAGGAAGAGCAACGACATGCCTAACAAAGCCTGCTCTTGCGGTTCTGTTCAGCAGAATGGTAAAATGAGATAGACAAGATGCCATAAAAAGGTAATCATAGAGCAAAAGTAAGTTTACAACAAAGCCATCCAGTGTCAAGCACACAGCTGTACGAACATTGCAATTAGCAGGTAATTTGCGTAACAGACGGTGTCATCCCAGTGCTCCGACACTTGTATCTTTATAATATGAGATATTAGAGCTAAAATATCTCATAAGGG
>JAISAR010000090.1 GCA_031266615.1 Rickettsiales bacterium | reverse complement strand
AGGCTGTTGGCTAGACTTTGCCTGGGTTGGATTTTCACCAACTGAACTCTACGCACTTTGCTTGGCGCACACTTAATAAAATTCCTGGATGCCAGTGTCAAGCACTGGCATGACACCCTAGTGGTAGGCTCAAATCACAATGTTCATACAGTTGTGTGTCAAGCACTGGAATGGCACCACTTTTGCTTTAATATCCACCACGCCCTTGAATAGATAAAAGCGTCTGTGACTGCAGTTAGAGAAAAGCGACCTAACAAAACCTGCTCTTGCGGTTCTTGCCATACACTTGATGAATGCTTTTTATTATATTATTGCGAGCAACCGTTTTTTCTTCACCCAGATCCATATCTTTGACCTTTAAAGTTTTGCTGCTCAGTTCTTCATCACCAAAAATAAGTGCAACTTTAGCATCCGCTTGATTTGCTTTTTTCATTCGGGTTTTGAGAGTTCCGCTATACTCATAGATTACATATAAACCATTTCTGCGCAGCTCATTTGCAAGTGCTAGAGCATACTCTTCAGCCTCTTTGCCAATAGGAATTAGATAAACAGCTCTTTCCTCTTTCACGGAACAGTTGGCCAGTTCCATTATGCGCTCAATACCTCCTGCAAATCCTATTGCCGGAGTATGCTTCCCACCTACTGAAGATACTAGATTATCATATCTTCCCCCTGCAAAAACTGCTCCTTGGCTACCCAAATCTTCTGTGACAAATTCAAATACTGTGTGGCAATAATAATCTAAACCTCGGACCAATTTATCATTTACAGTATAAGGTATATCAAGAATTGTTAATCCATTTAGTATTTGCTCGAAGAAGCTCAAGGACTCTTTCGTATAATAGTCGCTGATTTTAGGTGCACCAGAAATTATTTCTTTATCTGTCTTGTCCTTGGAATCTAATATTCTGAGTGGGTTCTTAATCAATCGATTTTGGCTATCTTCTGATAGGTCGTTTTGAAACTTTTTAAAATATGATATCAAGGCTTCTCTATACTTACTTATTGTTTCACCATCGCCCAAAGAATTAATTTCCAGCCTTACATTTTTATCGATACCAAATTCAGTTAATAGGTGCTGAGCAAGTGTAATCAATTCAATATCGGCTTTTGGATCTTCTATGCCGAAAGCTTCAAAATTTATCTGATGAAATTGTCTTTGTCTTCCCTTTTGCGGTCTTTCATAGCGAAATGCAGGCCCTGTCGAGAATAATTTTACCGGTGTTTGCAGTTTTTTTTCAATCAAAAGCCTGACAACCGCTGCGGTGAACTCAGGACGTAAAGTTATGCTCTTGCCTCCTTTATCATTAAAGGTATACATCTCTTTATTGATGATATCTGAGCTATCACCTAAAGTTTTTGTGAAGACTTCTGTATATTCAAATATTGGAGTTTCAGCAGGCAAAAAACCATATAAACTTGAAATTTCACTTGCTGTTTGTTGAACATATTTAAACCTATGCCATTCATCAAACAGAAGATCTTTTGTTCCTCTAACTGTTTGATTAGTCATAGTATAGTCTCTATACCCGAAACTTCTGGTATGTGATAGCACAGCATATTTTGCACTCCTTGCTTAAGAGTAATTGCAGCACTTGGACATCCAGAGCAAGCTCCTTGCAGTTCAACGTAAACTATTCCGTCTTTATAGCCACGAAATTTGATATCACCACCATCTTGAGCAACTGCAGGTTTAATATAGCTTTCCATCAACTCTTTTATCCTGTTTACAATTTCTATATCATTTTCATCAAAAAATTCTTCTTCTAGTATATTATTATCATTCACCCCTTCCTTATCAAGTGCTTTTCCACCAGAAGTAAAGTGATCCATAATCGTAGTTAAAATTTCCACTTTTAATATGTCCCAATTAATACCATCTGGTTTTGTAACTGAAATAAAATCATGACCAAAAAATACTCTCATCACATGTTCTATTTGAAAGAGGTTTGCTGCTAGTTTGGAATTTTTTATTTCGTCCGCACTTGAAAAATCAGCCGTTTCTCCTTCGTTTAAAATTGCAAACCCAGGAAGAAATTTTAGCATGTTTGGGTTTGGTGTCTCTTCAATTTGAATGAACATGTTGTTTACCATGACGACTATAATTGTTACTATTTAATCACAAAATGATAAAAAAATATACATGTCATTCATCTTTTTTCTTTTTTTGATATTCATAGTAATTACTTTTATCTTGCCCAGCGTTGTTGTATTTTTTCTCTTCTTAACAAAAAGAAATCACATAGGTTTCATGATGAATTCTATATTGAGTAGATTTTTGAATGAATTTAATAGCAGTAGAAGTTATACTAAAAATGAAGCTGGTGATAATATGTCTACAGATGAGGCACTAAAAATATTGGGGCTAAATCCTGGAGCAAGCAAAAATGAAATCAATAAAGCATATCAAAATTTAATGAAGTTAGTTCATCCAGATAAAGGAGGCTCAGAATATTTTGCACAAAAGTTAAATGCAGCACGTGATAGGTTGCTAAGGAGATAATAAATTCCTTGCATGACCTAAGCAGAAAAAAAAGCAAAAGAAGCCCTGGTCAATATCTGTTCAAAAACATTGGCATCTTTTTAGCCTTAAACGCTGCAACTTAGCTGCTTTTAAACTACAACTAACCTTGGCTTAAACGTTAAGAAATTTACTAAGCAGAAAAAAAGGCAAAAGAAATCTTGTGGTAGAAGTTGCTCACTTTCTAATCCTGCAAATTGGCGTACTATACTGTCTTAAACGACTTATAAGCGCGTTTCAGCTTGTATAGGCAAAAACCTAGAAGTCTAGGTGAAATTAATAAAGACATGAGGTGCACATAG
>JAISAR010000046.1 GCA_031266615.1 Rickettsiales bacterium | reverse complement strand
CCATGTCTTCGTAAAACTTCTAGGTTTTTGCCTATACAAGCTGAAACGCGCTTATAAGTCGTTTAAGACAGTATAGAACGTCAAATAGAACAAGGGAGAATTTGAATACTAGCTGCTCTAGGTTTCTTTTGCCTTTTTTTTCTGCTTAGTAAATTTTTTAATATTTAAACTAAGGTCTGTTGCAGTTTAAAAGTCGCTAAATTGCAGCGTTTAAGACTTAAAAAAACGCCAATACTGAAAATAGACAATGGCCAGGGCTTCTTTTGCTTTTTTCCCCATTTAGTAAATT
The DNA here is from genome assembly GCA_031266615.1 of Rickettsiales bacterium. Lineage (GTDB taxonomy): Bacteria > Pseudomonadota > Alphaproteobacteria > Rickettsiales > Anaplasmataceae > Wolbachia. The sequence continues at coordinate 8,245 of JAISAR010000046.1, read as the reverse complement.
TCTTAATATTTATAGCTAGTTGCAATTTATAAACGAACATTTATTTTTACAACAAATGGTATCATTCCAGTGCGTGACGCTGGAATCTATGTTTCTTTATTTTCTGGATCCCAGTGGGCAACATGCCTAACTACATCTCCTTATGAATATTCCACTCCTAAATTTTTCAGCAACCAAGGACTACTTTATTTTCTTAATCACTTGCCTTTCTCTTGCAATTGCAAGGCTTTCCTTTGGTACATCTTCCACTATAACACTACCTGCTGCGATTACAGAGTCGTCGTGGACATTAAGCGGCGCAACCAATGAACTATTGGCACCAACAAAGCAATTGCTTCCAATATTTGTTTTGTGTTTCTTTTTTCCATCATAATTACACACAACAGCACCTGCACCTATGTTACTTTCCGGCCCTATTTTAGTATTTCCTATATAACTTAAGTGCTTTATTTTAGTATTCATGCCTATATCGCTTGCTTTTGCTTCGACAAAGTTTCCCACGATTGCACTGTCACCAATTGTTGTGCCTTCACACTTGGCAAACGGACCGATCCTAGCATTAGACCCCACTTTTACCCCAGGGCCGAAAAAAACGTATGGGTAAATAATCGAATCCATACCAACTTGTGTATCAAGAGAGAAGAAAACAGTCTCTGGAGCAACAAGCGTTACCCCGGAGTTGGTAAAAAATCTTCTTTTACTTTCTTGGAAGTAAAACTCAGCTTTTGCAAGGTCATTTCTGTTATTTATTCCAATTGCTTCTTCTTCGTCAGTAATAACGTAACCGACATTTAAATTGCTCTTTGCGGCAATGGAGACTATATCAGTTAAATAATACTCTTGTGTTAACTTATTACACTCTATTTTCCCCACCAGTTCACGTAAACTCTTTGCATATGCAACCATTATCCCAGCATTAGCAAGAAATTCCTCATCATTATTTCCACCATTTTGTGCTTCTACGATTTTTTTTAGGGAACCATCCTCAATAATTAACCTACCGTACTCTTTATTGCTTGCCCTAAAACCTAGGCAAACTAGGGCCTTACCTTCTAAAGAGCTAACCATTTTAGTTATTGTGCTGCTTTTTATAAGTGGAGTGTCTCCATACTGTACAACAACTATGCTCGAATCTGGCAGTTTTGTCAGGCTTCTCATCGCAGTTTTAACTACATCTCCTGTCCCAAGCGTTGACTTTTGTATAATTAATTGTATATCCTCAAAGCACTGCAGCCGCTCAATTAAAGGCAAATCGGCTACAACAACTATATTTTCGGGACTTAACTGTTTTGCATTGTAAATGACGTGCTCGAGCATAGAGAAATTGCCTATTTTATGCAGAACTTTAGGTAAGCCTGAATTCATCCGTTTGCCATGCCCGGCAGCAAGTATAATAAATGTGCAAGCTTTATTTGTCACTTATCTTAAAGATGAAAAGTGAAAACCATAGTGGTTGAGCCAACTGATCTTGTTATCATAAAAGTTCCTTAGGTCACTAATTTGATATTTCAGCATTGCAAGCCTTTCTATGCCAATACCAAACGCAAAGCCATTGTATTTAGTATGATCTATCCCAACATTTTGGAAGACATTTGGATGCACCATACCGCATCCAAGTACTTCTATCCATTTACTGCCCTCATAACTTATATCCACTTCTGCAGAAGGCTCAGTAAAAGGGAAAAAACTATTACGAAAACGTATCTTTAATCCCTTATCTCCAAAAAACTTGTTAAGGAAGTGATGAATGGTAAATTTTAACTGGCCCATATTGACATTTTCATTGACATATAACCCCTCTATCTGGTGAAACATAGGAGTGTGAGTTGCATCAAAGTCATTTCTGTATACCCTACCTGCAGCCACTATTTTAATTGGGAAAGTTTTTGCTTTTTCCATGGTTCTAATCTGCACAGATGAGGTGTGAGTGCGCAACACCATTCTTTTGTCGTTTATTTTATTCTTTAAGTAGAAGGTATCTTGCTCCTCCCGTGCAGGATGATGACTTGGAGTATTCAGTGCATCAAACACATGAAACTCATCTTCAATATCAGGACCATCGACTGCTTTGAAACCCATATGTGCAAAAATGAGTTTTACCTCATTTATAACCTTACTCAACGGATGAATCTTGCCAATTTTTTCTGGCCTAACGGGCAATGTGATATCAATAGCCTCGTTTTGTAATTTAAAGTTGATTTCTTCGGCTTTTAGTATATTTTCCTTATTAATTATAAGCTGGTCCAGCTTATTGCGTAAAACGTTGATAACTGCGCCCAAATCACGTTTTTTTTCTGCATCTTCTATCTTTTTCAAGTCATCAAAATAAATTTTAATTACACCCTTTTTTCCCAAATATGATAGCCTGACTTTTTCCAAATCTTGCAAAGAAGAAGCACCCTCAATTTCAGAAACTGCTTTATCCTCAAGCGAAGGTATTTCATTCAATAGCTCTTTATTCATCTCAGAAACGCTAGCTTAAACTTTCATTATAGTAAAATCTTCAATATCATCAACAATCTGAGAAATTATCCTACCTTAATTATTAATTTGTTGACTAATTATGCTTTTTATTTAATTTTATATTAAGAAATTAATAAATAAGAATATGCACAATGGTGACACTGGAACTGAGAAGGAGTATAAAATAGAGGATTTACCAAGGTTCTTTAAGAAGAGGTCTAAGGACATAAGTGAGGCATTTTCTAACGAATCAGTGGAGGTTAGCACCATTCGCTCGAGAAGCACTAAAAACGATGTGCAAGAATTCTCGTTTAAGCTAAGACTGTTGACAGCAACAGGTAAAGACACCTCTAATATGAGACCACTTCAAATAAAACCTTTTATTGATTTTTTTAAAACCTGCCTTTTTCAGGAGAAAAATTTCACAGTCAACATAGAAGTATCGAAAGAAAATGAGAAACTATATAACAGCCATCGCGAAGTTAATAATTTCAAAACTGTAGAGGAATTTATAAGTAGTGCTCCTCTTCAAATCCTCCTGAAAGGAATCACAATTAAACTGCAAGCAAATATCAAAGATATTGACCTAGGTAATTTGCACAAGATTAAGTCATTCCTAAATGAGAAGCTAAAATGCGCGGAAAAAACTGAAAATAAAGACAAAAAGGAGCAGAGTGATGCTGAACGAAAAAAAGCACAAAATAGACAAATCGTACCAATTAGGGGCTCGTTTGGCTGCAATGTGACGAATAGCAGGAAGCAAGTTACACGTGCACCAGTAGTTGTTGCTGCAATGTACGACAATTTTGCTTGGTTTAGGTCTTTTCGCCTACTCAACTTTTTTAGTACAGTACAATTCTTCTTTCGGCAGTCACCAAAACTGTCACGAAAACAGAGGGCTTTAACTGACCAACCACCCAAAGAGACAAAACCAAACGAGGTAATACAAAAAAATGAAGGAGAAACAGATGGAACCGCAAAGCTTTCCGATATAGGTCAAACCAGGTCGCATACAGATTATTTTAAGGCTAATAGAAGAAAGAAATCGAAAAAGCAAACTAAAGCACTATCAGAAGAAGAAAAACAATTAGCCGTAAGACAAGCACAAAATGATGCCAGAGTAGCTATGATAGATAATCAAGCTGAGCACAAGGGAAAAAAACTCGATAAAGTATTTGTTGAAGTGATGAATGGATATAAAAATCAGGGTCCAGAAACATTTCGCAATATTTTCAACTCAGTGTTCAATATTGTTTATTTCCAAGATAAACAACTACATGAAATATTAGAGCCAGGTGAAGTATTAGAAGTGTTACAGATACTTGAAAGGCCACAACCTTCTAATAACTCACTTTTAGGTAAAGAATATTTACAAAGGCAAGTGTATAGAAAAAAAGAGCAATTACTCAAATTAGTTTCAGGTATCCCCATACAACAACCTTCTCCACAGCATGAAAACGTTTCTCATGAAAGCGAAAATCCTTTACCAAATAAAACCACAAGCCCTTCACCAGTAACAAGTACAACTCCACCAGCTACTAAAACTGCTTTCAAACCGCTGTTAAGAGTCGTGTTTTCTTCGAAAAGGACTTATTTTTGTCTATTGTTGATAGCATCCTCTATATCAACGCTCTGCCTGTGGCATTTGCCGCTAGGAAAAGTGTCAATTTTAAAGGGATTAGTGCCACCAGAGAAAAGAGAAAGTGTTGGGCTGGCATTGAACATAGGGTTACCAATACTAGCCACATTATGTGTTCTGAGTTTGGCTTATTTTATATATTCTAAATATTCGGTAGAATCTATTGAACAGGTAGGTGAAAACAAGCCTCTTGCTCCCACTTAATGGATAGCTACTTTAAAAGATTTTTTGTGATAAAATCATTTATTTTACTGTATGTTTAAAGGAATTATTATAGATATTGGAACTGTAATTGATACCAAGACTTGCTCTAACTCCGATCAAATCTTCCATATCAAGGCACAAAATTTATCTTTCATAGGTAAAGGAGATTCAATAGCTTGCTCTGGTGTGTGTTTAACTGTCGTTGACATAATTAACGATATATTCACAGTTCAAGTGTCTCAAGAAACCATGAAGGTTACTAGCCTAAATAATTGGAAAGTAGAAAAAAAAATAAACCTAGAACAAGCAATGAGACTGAGTGATAGAATCGATGGCCACCTAGTCCAGGGTCATGTAGATAAGATAGTACAAATTCTTGCAATCAATCAAAATTTGGATTCTCATGAAATCAAGCTGTCGTGCTCACAAGAGTTAATTAAATTTGTTGCAAAAAAGGGATCTGTGACGCTAGATGGAGTTTCTCTCACAGTAAATTCAGTTACCAGCCAAGAATTTGTTGTCAATATCATTCCCTACACGTGGCAAAACACAACTTTCCAGTATAACAAAGTTGATGATTATCTAAATTTAGAAGTCGACATAATCGCTAGATATTTAAACCAGTTGATGCAGCATAAGCACAATTAATTTTACAATTTCGTTGTTTGCAATTATTATATCTTGAAAACCATATAATATGTAGTATGCTCTTCGATTGTCTAATTATTTTCATTATTGTTGTATGCGTAATAATCTCGGTAACTAGAGGCTTTATAAAAGAATTATGCGCGCTAATGTTTTTGTTTTTGTCGGTTTTTCTGACAGCTAATCATTACGATTTCTTTACTATAAATTATAGTAAATACTTTGATTCTAAAGCTACGCAGAACATACTTTCTACAATTTCTGTATTTATTATACTCAACCTTATATTTATGATAGTAAACAACTGGCTGATGTACATATTATCACCCATAAGGTTGGGATTAATCGATAGAGTTACCGGAATCCTTGTCGGAGCGCTCAGAGGAGTGTTGCTTTCTTATGTACTATTCTTTGCCGTGCACTTATATTGCTACACGGCGTATGACAAAAAAGAGGAGCAGTCTAAAATAGAAGCTGAAGACATATTGCCTAATTGGATAGTAAATTCGCACTCTTACCAGGCTTTATTTTCGACAGTAGAAGACATAGTTGATGTGTATATACCGGAATCGTTGATACTAAAAATAAAAGAGATTGGTGAAGGAATGGTTGACCAAGAAAAGCCTGAAGGTGACAAAAAAGAAGAGTAATATCCATGCTTATAAGGCAACCTCTGGTGACTTTCGGGAACACTCTACATCTTTTACTTCCTCAAGTTTGGTACTAGGCTTTAAAACATTATACAATGCAAAACTCATGCATGCCAGCCCAACAATTCCTCCAACCACTGCTATGATGTGCATCTTTAAAGCATAAGATGCAATACTACTTACTAATAACGCTGTACCAGCACCGCCAGCTATGATTGCTTGTCTTTGCTGCGGTACTTTTGTTAATGGCTTTTTGTTTACGGTGTTTTCTTTGCCAGGCTCACTGTAATAGCGCGTTTCTGTTTGATTTTCTATCTCAGTGAAAGGCGAAGTATTGGTTTTATCTGAGAGAATACTCAGCTTTTGCGTAGCAGTTTCCGTTAGGGCAGTGGTACTATCTTTTTCATTTTTTTCGTTAGTAGCTTCAGCATTATCAGAATCTTTGCTATTTTCACAAGTTGGTGTATCAGTTTCTATTGCAGGAGTAGTAAGCAGGGTATCTTTTGTGATAAATTCGGCTTTTAAAGTGCGTGTGCTCACTACGCCATTTTCATATTTAGCAGTACTATAAGAAGCACATATTAATTTTCCCTGATCACTCCAATATTCTGTGATAATTTTCTCATTAGAAATTTGCTCGAAAAGCTTGTGTTCTTTAGCTTTTTCAGAAATATCATTTATAGCTTTTTCACTGCCGTGCAGCATAGCATGATATAGTAGTGTAAACGTTTCTTTTCTACCTTCATGTTCGCGAACTATTTTTGTTGTTAGAATCTTTCGCGTGTTATAACTAGATTTCTTGAATTTTTCAGCAATACCTTTTCCTTCTTCTATCTTTTTCGCTAGCTTAAGAACCTTTTCTTTATCTTTCTCTGTTAACTCACCTAACTCACCTTTATCATCCACTAACTCATAAGTTATATCTTTTTCTAGTTTTACCATAGCGTGTTTCTTTTTCTACAATATCTGCTTTTATAAACTAGTTATGTTAATAACGCATGAATGCCAATTAAGGCACCAATCCGTGGAATTTCCTCAATTGTTTATCCCATAACTTCAATATCTTTTTTTAAATCAACCATCTTTGGAAAAAATTCGGCTACATCAGCCTATCTAAAAAGTATTTTGCCTTTGAACGTAGGAACGGAACATTATTTTTTAACATTGCCGCAAGAGCTGAAAATCCTGTAGTATATTAAAGCTCAAGGGTGTCTTTAAATATGGAAGTTATTGCAGAAAATAGAAAAGCAAGGTTTGAATACTTCATTTTAGAAGAATTTGAAGCAGGTATGGTCCTACTGAGTAGTGAAGTTAAATCGCTGAGGGAAAGAAAAGCAAACATTTCTGACGCTTACGTTATCGAAAAAAACGGTGAAATATGGTTGCACAATATGCACATTGCAGAATATAAAGCTGCAAACAAAAGAAACCACAAGCCGAAAAGGGAACGTAAATTACTTCTGCATAAAAAAGAGATAAATAAACTAATTGGCCAGATTAAAACTGCTGGAATAACTGTTGTGCCACTTTCAATTTATTTCAATGACAAAGGGTTGGCAAAAACTAAAATTGCCATTGCAAAAGGAAAAAAACTCTACGATAAGAGAGCAACCATAAAACAGAGAGAGTGGGATCGTGAGAAAAGTAGATTGTCTAAGAATGATTTGTAGCAAAGTATGTCTTTAAATCCAGTAATTTTCAGCATCGGTCCTGTTTCTATATATTGGTATTCTTTGGCATATGTTCTAGGTATAGTGTTTGCATATTGGTATTTACACAAATTGGACGACCAAAAAATATTTACTAAGAATTTTTACGATTCATTGTTAACAGCCACTATTGTAGGTATTATCCTTGGAGGTAGGCTTGGCTACGCGTTGATATACGATCCAGTTTTTTATATAAGCAACCCTGTCGAGATACTGAAAACCTGGGGGGGAGGAATGTCATTTCACGGTGGCGCCATAGGAGTTTTGTGTGCGGTGATAATTTCGTGCAAAAGACATGACATTCCTATATTTTACACACTGGATCTAATTTCCTGCGGAGTTCCCATAGGCTTATTTTTAGGTCGCATAGGCAACTTTATAAACGGAGAGCTATTTGGCAGAGTGACAACTGTGCCATGGGGCATGGTATTTCCAGAAAGTGGTGATAATTTGCTACGCCACCCAAGTCAGCTTTATGAGGCATTTTTGGAAGGATTGCTATTTTTTGCAGTTGTAAATTCACTGTTTCTCTTGACTAGAATAAGGCTATATCGTGGTGCATTAACTGGTATTGCAATTGTGTGGTATGGAATAGTGCGTTTTATAGTTGAGTTTTTCCGCGAACCAGACTACCAAGTTGGCTATTTATGGCTTGATTTGACTATGGGGCAGTTGCTTTCAGTACCTATGGTTTTGCTGGGAATAATCATATGTCTGAGCGCATTAAATTTGAAATTTGCGGAGAAATTGTAATAGTTCTTGCATAGTTTTTAGCAGCACACTAGACATATAGAAACAAAAAAACTACTTGACAAATTCCTCCAACCCCCTTATAATGAGACTGAAGCTATTATTTATCTTCAGTCTGTGCAGATTAAATGACAAAAAAACTTAGCATATTTGGCGTCTCATGTTTAATTTTTCGCACTATGTGC
>JAISAR010000036.1 GCA_031266615.1 Rickettsiales bacterium | reverse complement strand
AGAGCAGCTAGTATTCAAATTCTCCCTTGTTCTATTTGACGTTCTATACTGTCTTAAACGACTTATAAGCGCGTTTCAGCTTGTATAGGCAAAAACCTAGAAGTTTTACGAAGACATGGAGTGCACATAGTGCAAAAATTTAAACATGAGACGCCAAATACAAAGTTTCCTTTGTCGTTTTAATCTGCAGATTGCGAAGTTAAATGAATAGCTTCATTACTATGGTAATGGGGTTGAAAGGATTTGTCAAGTAGTTTTTTAGTCCTATTTCTATGAGCTACTTGGATTGCATGTGAGCAGTCTGTTGTAAGATTTTACCCATTTAGAATAAAATCTAGTGTTACTTCACGCCAAATGTGGTAATGCTTGGCAGGTAAGCCGGTTATTGGGCTACATTTATATGCTGCACGCATTGCACTATCTGCTATTGACCTGAAAAGTGGATTATTTTTGTAGGAACTACTGTCTGCTACATCAGCCATAATTATTTCACCTTGATTGGATAATAATAGATTGATTTTTATACTAAAATTTTCTTTGTAAGCTACGCTTTCAGGGATACTCCAGCATTTTGTGAGCTTGTCTCTTATAGAATTGATAATTTCTGCTACAACTAGCTCATTCTTTTTGCTCTCAACACTCTTTTCGCTTTTTATTTCATTCTCTGTTTCTCTAGGCTTTACTGCATCTTCCGGCTTTGTACCTACACTTTTTTTTCTTTTTGGAATTGGACTGCTTTCGTCGATATTGACTTCTTCTTGCATTTCTATGATTTGCCTCGGTTGTGCTGTTTGTTTCATAACGTCGGTACTCAGTTGCTCAACTACCTTTTTTTTCCTTTGTGGTGTGGGAACAAACTCCGCTGCTGACGTATCGTTTGTTTGGGCCTCTATTGAAGGTAACAGAAAAAATGAAAGACAACATAAAGACAAAAAAAGAACATAGTTAGAGCAAAGAAAGCGCATGTGTTGAAACCTACTTTACTGGTTTAAAGCTAATATTGTGCATAAAGTCAATACATTTTGAAGTTACTGTAGCAGAAAGCTTAGCTGACGTTTACTGGCGATGTGGCTTGAGAAACATAGCATTACTGTCACAAAAATAGGTTACGCGAAAAGCTTAATATGCTTCTTCTTTGCCCAACGGAATAAATGCGTCGCTACTAGTAAGCAGATACTTAATATTGATATATAAGAAAATTTGAAAGCTAAATCTCTAATGTATATCGATAAGCATTTACCTGCGGGGAATTTGTGTAGTAACCCGACATATACAACAGTACTGTCAACTACTGATGCTATAATTAAAGCAATGAAATTTGTTATATGAAAGTCAAACTTAGACTTTAATTTTTCAAAAATAATGATACTTGAAAAAAGGGATACTAAAATTGCAGTGTATGAAATTAGTATTATTGGGCTGAAATTTTGCCATTTAAGAACACAACATAATACTGTGCACGTTATTAAGCTGTATATAGCTTCTCTCTTGCCGTAGAACTTAACCATTGAATTTACAGCTAGAGCAGCTCCCGTAACTAGGGCAGCGCATATCATCAATTTATTTGAATTGTTAAGTAAAGAAAGACTGATGAACAAGAGTATTGATAAAATAGACATAAAATCTACCCAAATTTAATAACATACATCCATTCTAAATAAACATTGCTTATAGTAAAAGAGTTATTTAGCATAATAAAAAAAATATTCTATACTATGCTACGATAGCTGTTCCCTAAATCTTTCAGATCTACTTTTAAGATATCCTTTATATTTAGGGTTTTCTCCTCTGTCACTTTGCCGATACACGAAAAAACTATACCTTTAAACAATTCTTCAAATCTCTGCTGATTTTGCGGGGCAATAGTAACCAAAATTCTACTTTGGGATTCAGAAAACATTATTATCTTGTTTATTGTATCTTCATTTTGTGTTTCCCCTATTGGCATTAGTGAGAGATCAATTTCAGCACCGAGATCTCCTGCAATTAGCGATTTTGCCAGAGCAACAGCCAATCCTCCCAGATTTGGTGCAATTGCAGAGGCAATTATGCCATCTTTTATTGCAAGGTTGTAGCGCTCATACAACTTCCTGGCGCTCTTTGCATCGACTTTTGGTACGTTGTTGTTATCTATTCCACTGTATAGCTGATATTCAGATTTACCAAGTTCGTCGTAGGTTGTACCAAGCACGTATATCAAGTCTCCCGGCATTTTCACGTCAAGCGATACCGCATTTTCAATATTTTCTATAACTCCAATTGCTGAAATAAGCAATGAAGGTGGAGCAGATATCATCACTTCCTTGCCATTTTCATCATACCCCTTGAAGTCGTTGAACATGCTATCTTTTCCGGATATGAATGGGGTTTGAAATGCAGTTGCAAAGTCATAACAAGCCTCCGCGGCTCTCTTTAGTTGCCACAGCCTCTCTGGATTATGAGCATCACACCAGCAAAAATTATCGAGCAACGCTAGATGATTTATATCTCCTCCTGCAGCTACATAGTTGCGTATGGCAGTATCAATTGCGCATGCTGCCATGTGATAAGTGTCGATTTCTCCATAACTTGAGCCGAACCCTTGCGATTTTACAACACCTTTGTTTGAAGAAAGAATTGGCCTTGAAACGACAGCTTCGCTACACACTCTTCCTTTGCCTTGTAGTGGCTTTAGCACTGACGACCCTTTAACTTCATGGTCATATTGCACCACTATGAACTCTTTGCTGCAAATGTTTGGTCTGCTTAGCATTTCTTTTAGTTCAGTTTCTTGATGTGGTGTCATCCCAGTGTTGCGCGTTGGAATAACAGTAGGCCCCTTAGACCACAGCTTTGTTTTTAAGTGCATTTTAGGGTTACCGTCATGAAGAAACTCGGTTTCCATGTCCATTATTACTGTTTCTTCGGGACATTTAACAACGGCTTTGCCACTGTTGTTAAATTTTCCAATTACACTTATTTCTACATCATGTTTTTTCATGATTTGCTTAAACATAGGAAGATTTTCTTCCGGCACTGCTAAGGTCATTCTCTCTTGTGATTCTGATATCCATATTTCCCACGGGGCCATACCATCGTTTTTAAGTGGAACCTTGCTTAAATCAACTTCAAATCCATCCTTTCCCATTTCACCGATGGACGATGACAGTCCTCCCGCTCCGTTGTCTGTTATTGCATTGTAAAGACCAAGATCTCTTGCCTCTATGACGGCATTGGACAATTTTTTTTGTGTTATAGGGTCGCCAATTTGCACAACTGTTGAGGGGCTGTTTCCCGATAGTGCCTCCGAAGAAAACGTTGCACCGTGAATGCCATCCCTTCCAACCCTTCCACCAATAATTACAATTTTGTCTCCGTTTTTGGGTTTTTTAATGTGTGAAGGTGCGTTATTTATATTGTGCGGAATAATTCCAACGCTTCCAACAAAGACTAATGGCTTTCCGCAAAATCTATCGTCAAAATATACCGATCCAAGTTGTGTTGGAATGCCAGAGCAATTGCCAGCAACGTTAACACTGTGAATTACTTCTTTCATGATATATTTTGGTGGCAAAATTTCATCAGTGCGCTCTTTATCCCTATAAAATTTGCCTTTTGCTTCTTTGGCAAAGCAAAAATAGTAGGTATTCATTATAGGCTCTGCACCTTTGCCAAAGCCCAATATATCGCGGTTAACTCCAAGCACTCCAGTCATTGCTCCGCCAAAAGGATCGAGAGCTGAAGGGCTATTGTGAGTTTCAACTTTATCTACAATCAAGTAATCATCGTCAAAAATTATTCCTCCTGCATTGTCGGAGAAAACTGATACGCATATGTCAGAATTTATCTCACGCGTTGCACGCTTAATATAATGTGCATATAAGCCATCTTTTATTTCATCAATGGGAGAACAAAAGATGTTGTGTTTGCAATGTTCAGACCAAGTCTGCGCTAGAGACTCAAGTTCAATATCATATGGATTTCTACCGAGTTTATTGAAGTAATCCTTTATAGCTTTCATTGCTGTGAGAGAGAGTCCTAAAGTGCCATTACCATCGATTCCATCTTTGCTGATCTTTTCAAGCTCTTGGTCACTTACATTGAGGTTAACAGATTTAGTACTACCCTCTGTCATCCCAGTGCCCTCTCTTGTCATCCCAATACCCTTTCCTGTCATTCCAGTGCTTGACACTGAAATCCAGTTTTCATTATACGGTTGTTTGAAGTTTTCTGGATCCCAGTGTCGGGGCACTGGGATGACACCAGAGTAGATATCTTCAGCTCTCTTTCCTTTCATCCCAGTGCCCTCTCTCGTCATCCCAGTGCTCCGACACTGGGATCCATAGATTCCAGCGTTACGCGCTGCAGGTGGGATATTTTTACCGTAATACTTCCAATGGCAATTGCCGTTTTCCTTATAAATAAGCGTGCAATACTCAGTAATAGGGTTGAATTCTATATCATCTTCGGTTGGTATGCTTCCTTTACCCAAAATCAATTTTGAACTTCTTGCTTTGATCTCAATTGGTGTCATTCCAGCCCCTTCGTCCGTCATCCCAGTGCCCCGACACTGGGATCTATAGATTCCAGCGTCACGCGCTGGAATGACAGAGGGGGAAATTTGCATGACAGATGGATCGATATAGCCTTTGCTAATTAAATATTCTCTAACAATCTGTTTTGCTGTGTTGCCTACGTTATCGGTCATGCCAGGCAAGAAGCTTATTTCCAAGCCCCACTCAGCTTGTGGTTCTATGAAATCATATTGAACTTCTTCAAGGTACTCGTTGTAGAAGTAATAACGGCAGTTTTGTATGATCTTGTTGTAAAATAGCCCACAGATTTCTTCATGTAATTTTGATGGTAATTTTTCGCGTATGTAAATCGAATAAACGTTGACTAGCCATCTATTGCCAACTTGCTTACATTTGTTTAAAACTTCTATTCTGATGTTTGTCATGTAATGTTATGAAAGATTTTAATATATAATAACATAAGAAACTGTGAGCACATTTATATTTTGCTGTACAATAAAACATCGTACTAGTTGTCATTTTTCATGGGAAGAGTTTTTACTGCTGACGTAGATGAATCCTTTTTTGATGTGCTGGCTCAGCACATATTTTCTGAGTATGAACAAGAAGAGATTCCCAAGGTAAAGGTCATTCTTCCTTGCAAGAGGGATGTGATAGCGTTGCTGAGCGCATTCAAGAATTGCAGCGCTAAAAAATGCGTAATTTTACCAGAGATAGTTTCGCTAGAGAACATTGATGAGGAAGATTTAATATTAAACCTTGATAGAGTTAAAGTTATCAAGCCGACAAAGAGGACACTGCTGTTGATTCAATTCATATTGGAGTGGAATAAAGAAAACAATGATAATTTTCCCATTGATTTGGCTTATAGCTTGCCATCACTGCTTGATAAGATTCAATCTACCCAGATAACAGATTATTGTCAGTTCGATGAACACTCAAAGAAAATAGAGAATTTCATAAACTTACTTGTCATAACCTGGAGTAACACTTTAAAAGATTTGGGAGTAGTGGATATACTAGAACATAAAAGTGACTACATAAACAATATGATAGCCTCTCTGCAGAAAGATCAACATATAGTCTTTGTTGGAATTGGAAAGGGTGAAATCTACAAGTTATTGATTAAAGCTATATATGACCTACCGCTTGGAAAGATAATTTTACCTAACCTGAATCTTAGAATTAGAGAAAAAGACTGGAAATCGCTTGATAAAAAACACTATCAATATTGCCTGAAAGATCTGCTCGATTATTTAAATGTAGATAGGAAAAATGTTATCTGCTTGAACACTGTGGATAACGAAATTATTGATTACATCTTTGATACAACTGCTGATCTTAGCAAAGTTAGCGATGGGTGCATTGGAAATATCGAAGTCATCACTTGTGATTCGAGGGAGGAAGAAGCACAAGTGATATCATTAATTATAGAGAATGAAGGTTATGAAAACGTTTCTTTGCTTGTCTTTGATAAATTACTTGCAGCTCGTATGGCGTGTTCCATGTCAGAAAACTATTCTTATATAACGCTTCTGCTTTATAGTATCGAAGTTTTGACCTCAAACTGGAACAGCGTGGCACTTCTTTCTCTTCTTAAACATAGGCTAGTGACTTTTGGTTACACTCAGGAAGAGTACACTCGAATTCTATCTGAGTTTGAAATAGAGGTATTACGTAGCTTTAGTACGAACGGCCGAAGCAGTATTATAAATGCTATCAATTCCCATAAAAACCTAAAATATAAAGAGGACATATTGATTATTATCAATAAGTTAGAAGCTATATTTAATCCTTTACTTAATTCTACAAATTGCCCTGTTTCTGATGTGGTAACAGCTCACCTGCAGTGCATTAATTTGCTTTCTAATGTGAATTTTTCAGAGCTAAATAATGAAATAGGTAATTTTACCCGTGATTTCTTAAATGCATGTGAGGGCATAGCGATTAAGTGTTCCTTAGAGTTATATAGCCAAATTCTAACCTTGTTTTTGAAGAAAGAGTTTTTTTCTGTAGCAAGCGACTTCAATAGATTCAGCTTATATCACAATAAAGTGGTAATACTTGCTGGATTTTATGATATGCCAAGTTTTCAAAATCCGTTTTTGAATGCGCTGACGAGAGAAAAATACAACCTTCCTTCCGTGCAAGAGGAGCAGGGGTGTTTTTTATATACTCTGCGCGATTTATTTGGTGCAAGTAAAGTGTACATCACAAGATTGCTAAGCAACAGGAAACCAATTCTATTGCAGCGTTTAGAAATTCTGTTACAGGGATCAAAACATCCTTATCGCGATTGGCTAAGAATATTAAATACGCCTGAATGTGTTGTGCCATGTACTCAGCCTATGCCAAAGCCTCGAACTGAGGTCAGAGAAGAAACAATGCAAGTGATGTCTTGCAGTGCGGTAGAAAAACTGATTCGTAACCCTTATTCATTTTACGTTGAATATATACTGAACCTTAGACAGCTAAAAGACTTAAATTTTAAGCCATCGATATTGGAATTTGGCACTATGGTGCACAATATTCTTGAGAGATATTTGCATGATAGAAAGTCACCAATGAGCATCGCACAAGAAGTATTTTCAGCTAATCGGTTTAATTTTTCAAATATGTGGTGGGTAAGGTTGCAGAGGATAATTCAATCTTTTGTCGAGTTTGATAGGACCAGAAACAATCACGTTGAGTTAGAGAAGAGCTTTTCCTATCCGATATTTCATATTGGTATTATTCCAGCGCGTGACACACAGCTGCGCGGATGCTGTACAACTTCCACTAAGAAAAAGGGTGTCATCCCAGTGCCCAGACACTGGGATCCAGAAAGCTTCAAGCAATTGTATAATGAAAACAGGAGTCCAATGTCAGCTACTTGCATGAAAAAAGAAAGGGATGGAATGACAGAGAAGTTACAAGAAATTTCACTGACAGCAAGATGCGACAGAGTTGAATATCTGCCAAATGGGCAAGTAGCAATTATAGACTATAAACTTGGTTCACCGCCTTCAAATGAGGAAGTTATGTCAGGGTTTTTTCCACAATTAATCTTACAAGCCTTAGCGGTAGAATACACAACAAAAAAAGAAGTTTCAGAGCTTGCTTATTGGAAACTTGACTATGATAGAATAAAGGCTATTGCTTTGAAGGATTACAGACAAAAAATGCAGGAATTTCAAGATAATCTACCGAATTTTTTATCTAATTATTTAAGAGAGACCACTCCCTTTATTGCCTCTCCATATTTTGATAAATTTCTAAGATTTAACAGCTATAAACAACTAGAAAGGGTAGGGGAGTGGTTGTAGTCAGCAGCAGATCCTAAAGGCTCATCGTTGACAGTGAGGCTACTATTGGGACTATCAACATTGACAGTATCTGGGATCCAGGATACCACTTTAGTAATAAATATTTAAGAAATTCACCAAACGAAAAAAAAGCAAAAGAAGCCCTGGTCGGTATTTATTTTCAGTATTGGCGTTTTTATGTCTTAAACGCTGCAATTTAGCTGCTTTTAAACACAACTAGTCTAAGCTATAATATTTAAGAAATTTACCAGGCAGAAAAAAAAGACAAT